>DATDLA010000173.1:0-15386 GCA_036519535.1 Methyloceanibacter sp. | reverse complement strand
GATGTTGAAGGCGCCGAAGCGCACGCCGTATTTGCGCAAGCCGGCGCGGGCGGTTTGGTCGAGCGCCTTGACCTCGCCGGCGACAGCGTCGCGGCGCAGCACGCCAAGCGTCTCGACCACCCGGAAGGCGAGGCCGCGGGCGAGGCCGGAGAGGTCCGACGCTTCGCTCAGCGCGACGAGCGGCGCGAGCCGGCCGTTGAGCTGGGTGGAAAGCCAAGCCTCGATGCGGCGCAACACCTGCTCGCGCTCGGCAGGCCCGAGATGCTCATCGGCAAGCAGCTGGATCTTGGGCTTGAGCGGACCGTCGCCGCGCTGGAGCCGCGCAATCTCTGAGTCGCGCCAGGCGATGCGGCCGTTGGGCTTCAGCAGCATGTCGGCGTCGCTCGCCGCGGAAAGGGCCGCGGCGCGGGCGCCAAGCTCGTGCGCCAGCACCTTGACGGCGGCGTGGCGGGTGGCGCGTCCGTGAATACCGTCGCCGCTCGTGTCCGGCGTGAAGCGGAATCCGTCGAGGCTCCCGACGAAATGATCCTCGACAATGACCCGGCCGTCGGCGCCGATCTCCGCCACCAGGTCTTCCTTATCTCTGAGGCGCCGCATCAGCACGCTCGTCCGCTTGTCGACGAAGCGATGCGTCAGCCGCTCATGCAGCGCGTCCGACAGCATATCCTCGATCGCCCTGGTGCGGCCCTGCCAATGCTCGGGATCGTCGAGCCATTGCGCGCGGTGGGAGACGAAGGTCCAGGTGCGAATCTGCGCGAGCCGATTGGACAACGTGTCGAGGTCGCCGTCGGTGCGGTCGGCGAGAGCTACCTGGTGGGCGAACCAATCGGCGGGAATCTTGCCGGCGCCGCTCATCACGAAACGATAGAGCGTGCCGACGAGCTCGGCGTGGCTGGCCGCGGAGATCTTCCGGTAATCGGGTATCTGGCACATCTCCCAAAGAAGCGCCACGCCGGCGCGGCCGGAGGCGAGCTCGCGTAACGTCACGTCGTGACTGACATTCTCCAGCGCAATCACGTCGTCGACCATGCGCGAGCGGATGAGCCGCGGATGGTCCGGCGTCTCGCGCAAGCTATCCTTGAGGCTCTCGATCGAGCCGAAATCGAGCTTGCGATTGCGCCATTGCAGCATGCCGACCTGATCGAAAGCATGGTTCTCCAGCCGATCGATCAGCTCGGATTCGAACGCCGGGACCTGCCCGGTCACGCCGAAGGTTCCGTCATTCATGTGGCGGCCGGCGCGGCCGGCGATCTGGCCAAGCTCGGCCGGCGTCAAATCGCGATGCACGTGTCCGTCGAATTTGCGCAAGCCGGCGAAGGCCACATGATCGAGATCGAGGTTGAGGCCCATGCCGATGGCGTCGGTGGCCACCAGAAAATCGACGTCGCCGTTCTGGTAGAGGGCGACCTGGGCATTCCGCGTGCGCGGGCTGAGCGCGCCGAGCACCACGGCCGCGCCACCGCGCTGCCGCCGCACCAGCTCGGCGATGGCGTAGACGTCGTTGGCGGAGAAGGCGACGATGGCCGCGCGGCGCGGTAGCCGCGTGATCTTCTTGTCGCCGGCGTAAGCGAGCGTGGAAAGGCGCGGCCGCGAGACGATGTTGGCGGCAGGCAGCAATTCGCGGATGGCGTCGCGCATGGTGGCGGCGCCGAGCAGCAGCGTCTCGCTGAAGCCGCGGGCGTGAAACAGGCGATCGGTGAAAACGTGGCCGCGCTCGCCGTCGGCGGCGAGCTGAATCTCGTCGACGGCGACAAAGTCGGCCTCGAGATCGAGCGGCATGGCCTCGACGGTGCACACATAATGGCGCGGCGACGGCGGCTTGATCTTTTCTTCGCCGGTGATCAGCGCAACTTTGCTCGGGCCGATGCGGGCGACGATCTTGTCGTAGACCTCGCGGGCGAGCAGACGCAGCGGCAGACCGATGATGCCGACGTCATGGGCGAGCAGGCGCTCGATGGCGAGATGGGTCTTGCCGGTGTTGGTGGGCCCAAGCACCGCTGTCACGCCTCTGCCGCGCATTGCTCCGGAACTTGCGGGAAGTCGGCTCATGCTCGCAATCCTAAGACCTACTGATAGCGTATCGGGACCCGCGCGCCAGGTCTGGAACGAGGGGGGAACGAATCTCGTCCGAATCGCTGACTCGGGCCATTCGGATTTCGTTCTTTATCGGCGTCACCAGATCGAGCTCGCTCTGTCAAAGGTCATCGCCCGATGCATCTTCGCGACCGTGAATCAACCAGTTGACGCATAAGCTTCACTTGGGGCTCAGCGCCACCAGGGGAACAACGGGAACGGAACACGGACGAATCGGGGAGCGTTAATTTTCGGCATCTGTTCACTACTATATATTGGGATTTGAGGCCTTGCCGTTAACCCTTGGCCAGCCGGGCAGGTGGGGGGCTAATCCTCGTGCTGGCGCGCTTTGCGCCTCTCTGGACGCGGAATGAGGTCGAGGTGGCCGAGCCGTAGCCCACAAGGGTCGGCAGCACAATGCGGTAGGGGACGTACATCTCGGTGCCGGGGAGCGAGACCAGCCAGACTTCGATCTCGTTCGTCTCCGACATGAGCTTGATGCCGGGATTGTCCGGCCGGTAGCCGGAGATGGGAATGAACTTCACGCGGCAGACCGCCGCGAAGCCCGAATATCCGGTCGATGCATCCTTCTGCAGCTTCACCGTGCGCTTCGGCTGGAGAATGAGATTGAAACGCGCCTCACCATCGAAGACCGGAATGGTCTGATCGCAGACCTTCGGGTCGCCATTCGGATTTCCCGAGCGCGCATAGAGAAACGCCGCCGTCATCGGATCGAGCACGCCTTCGAGCTGCTCCTTGGTGATGGGGATGACGTGCGGGTTGAACCGCTTCTTCGGTATCCGCGAAATTTGCGTGACGGCGCCGCCGTCGAAGGTCATGCGAAGCTGCTGGCTCTTGTCACCGCCCTGGAAGTTGAGGCTATACATCGCGGGCTCGGGGCCGGTCCCTCCGAACCTGCCCTTGCTCGCCGTGGTGCCGCGCCACTCGAAGATCAGCCCCTGCAGAACCGAGAACCGGCCTTCGCCGCGCATCTCATAATCGGTGCCGCGCAAGACCGTGGTCAGTTGGAAGTTCCCGAGATTGAAGCCGGCGAGGTCGACGCGATAGACTGCGGTAATGCGGTTCGCCGACCCTAAGCTGCTCTCGGCAAGGGCGGATTCGCCCGAGGGGGCGCCGCCCAGTCCGCAGGTGAGGACTGCGACAGCCGCAAGGCTCAAGACGTGTCGCGCGATTGGCATGGCCCCAGACCCTCAAGGCCGGTGGTGCCGAAAGAAAGGCGCCCCAGCCCCAAATTTCGGATTATTCGCAGAATTCGTCAATTCTGAGGTTTAGCACAAGGCTTTCATTGCCTTGACCGCTGGCAATCAGCCCCGTATATCTCCGCCCGATTTCGCGGGAACACTTGACTTCTTGGCTTGTCGTTGCGCATCACCCGCTTCCTAGCACGTCTAGAGACAAGGACTAAGTACGATGGCCCGTCGTTGCGAGCTGACCGGCAAAGCGGTGCTCTCCGGCAATAATGTCAGCCATGCCAAGCGCAGAACCAAGCGCCGTTTCCTGCCCAATCTGTGCAACGTCACGCTGGAGAGCGAGGCGTTGAAGAAGCGCGTGCGTCTCACCATCAGCGCCGCGGCGCTGCGCTCGGTCGAGCATCGCGGCGGCCTGGACGACTATCTGCTCAAGGCCGGCGACGAGGAATTGTCCCTGAAGGCGAGGCGTCTCAAGCGCGACATCGCCAAGGTGCAAAGCGTAGCTGCCCCCGCTCAAGCCTGAAGATGTGGTTCAGTGCGACCCCGGCTCGGCCAGCACCGGCTTGCCGTCGGGCAGCGCGAATTGCATCAGAAGCGTCCGCTGCAGCGCGCTGAAATTGTCGTCGGAGATCAGCGTGAGAATGGTCTCGCCCGAGGCCCCTCGGTGCACGGCGATTCCCTCCATATTGTCGATATTCAAACTGTCATTGGCCTCGAGCAGGACTTCGCCGGAGACGAGCGCTCCAGGCTTGAGGTCCTTGGCGGCGATGCGGCGAATGCGCATTTTCACACCCTCGCTGTAGCGGAAGCGGCGCTCGAGCACGACGATGCCGCCGTCGGGCAGCGCCGCGGCGTCGGTGATGTCGAAGCCGCCGTTATTCTTCAAGGATATCGCGCCCGGCGCCGGGCCGCCGATCAGCCAGCCGCGAAGATTGCCGTTCTTGTCTAGCAGGCGCTCGGAGAACAGAACCGTCGCGCCCTTGAGCCGCCCTGCGCGGATCGGCACGATCGCCTCGATGCCGCGGTTTGCGCTCATGCGCTTTGTCTCGGCGAGAAGAGCGAGCCCGCCGTCAGGCGGCCCGAAGCGGTCAGGGGTGAAGGGATAGCGCAAGACGCGATGGTTGCGCTCGAAGGCGACGTAGGCGGTGCCCTTTGACGTGTCGCCGTCGACGAGCGTCAAGCCTTCCGAGTCCTGGTCCGTGTCGCCGGCGAGCAGCTTCCCGTCGCGGCCGAGGATTGGGCCGATGCTCGCCTCGCTCAAGCCTTTGAGCTTCCGCCCGTCATAGTCGATATTGGCCCTGAGCCAGGTGCCGGCATCGGAGATGGCGAGCAGAGACTTGCCGGACGGAGCGACGACGAGCCCCGAATAGCCGCCGAAGAAGGGCGACTTGGCGAAAAGATTGAATCCGCCGCGCCAGACGAGCTTGCCGAATTGCTTGCGCCCCGGGTCGTCGCGGTCGAAGTCGATGGGAATGGCGGTGATGGTGAGGCGCTCGGCGCGGGGCAGCACGCTCGTCGGCTTGTCGGCGAAGGCCGGGGCGATGATGAGAAACGCCGCAATGGCGAAGATCGCCGCGGCGGTGTTGCGCGAGACTCTCGCCGAGGAAAACGCCACGGCGCCCCGCTAGTTCAATTTGCGGCGCCTGGCGCGCGCAGCGCTAGGGGCCGCGCGGTAGAATTGGCGCCAGGCAATATCCTCGTCGAACAGCTCGGCGAGCTTGTCGGTCATCACGCCCGCGAGCTCCTCGGCGTCGGTGACCGTCACGGCACGCCGATAATAACGGGTCACGTCGTGGCCGATGCCGATGGCGACAAGCTCGACGGAGGAGCGGGTCTCGATTTCCTCGATGACCTGGCGGAGATGGCGCTCGAGATAAGAGCCGGAATTGACCGAGAGCGTGGAATCGTCGACCGGCGCGCCGTCGGAAATCATCATCAGAATGCGCCGCTGCTCGGGCCGGGCCACGAGCCGCTGATGCGCCCAGGCAAGCGCCTCGCCGTCGATGTTCTCCTTGAGCAGGCCTTCGCGCATCATCAGCCCAAGATTGCGCCGCGACCGCCGCCAAGGCGCGTCCGCAGACTTGTAGACGATGTGGCGGAGGTCGTTGAGCCTGCCGGGGAAGGCTGGCTTGCCGGCATTGAGCCATTGCTCGCGGGCATGGCCGCCCTTCCAGGCGCGGGTGGTGAAGCCGAGAATCTCCACCTTCACGCCGCAACGCTCGAGCGTGCGGGCGAGAATGTCGGCGGAGCAGGCGGCGACCATGATCGGGCGGCCGCGCATCGATCCTGAATTGTCGAGCAGCAGCGTCACCACGGTGTCGCGGAACTCGGTTTCGCGCTCCTGCTTGAAGGAGAGCGAGTGCATGGGATCGACGATTACTCTCGCCAACCGCGCGGCGTCGATCAGCCCTTCGTCGAGGTCGAAGTCCCAGCCGCGGTTTTGCTGCGCGAGCAGGCGCCGCTGCAGACGGTTGGCGAGCCGGGCCACGGCGCCATGCAGTGCTTGCAGCTGTTTGTCGAGAAAGGCGCGCAAGCGTTCGAGCTCGTCAGCGTCGCAGAGTTCCTCGGCGCCGACGATCTCGTCATAGGCGCGGGTGAACACCTTGTAGCCGAAGGCCTCCGGGTTATCGAGCACCGAGAGATTGGGACGCCAGGGCTCAGGCCGGCGCAGCGCGTCGGGCATGTCGGACTCGCGGTCGAGCCGGTCGGCAGCGCCTTCCTCGCGCTCGTCGAGCGTCTCGTCGGTCATGGACTCCTGGTCGGCCCGGGCGTCGGAGGCGAACTCGGCCTGCTGGCGTCCCTCGGCGTCTTCGGTCTCAGCCTCCGCGGCGGAGGGCTCGGGCTCGCCCTCCTTCCCTTCCTCGCCTTCTTCGCCGGTCTGGTCGAGCTGATCGGCAAGGTTCAAGGCGGCAAGCAGGTCGCGGGCAAGCCGGCCGAAGGCATCCTGGTCGAAGATCGTGTCGGGCATGCGATCGAGCACCGCGCGCGCGCGCGCCTCGATCCACGGACGCCAAAGATTGGCGATGGCCCGGGCCTTGCTTGGCGGCGCGAGCCCGGTCAGCCGCTCGCGCACGAGGAGCGCAAGCGCCTCCGGCAGAGGCGCCTCGGAGCGGTCGGTCGATTCATTGATGCGGCTTCGCTCGTAGCGTTGCTCGAGCCGCGCGGTGAGATTGGCCGAGACACCTTCCATGCGCTGGGCGCCGATGGCCTCGACTCTCGCTTGCTCGATCGCCTCGAACACCGCGCGCGCTTCGCCGCCCTGCGGCGCGAGCTTGGCGTGCAGGCCCGGATCGTGGCAGGCGACGGCAAGGGCCGCGGCGTCGGCGTGGCCGCGGATCACCGCGATCTCGCCCCTGGTCGGCACGCGCGAGGGCTCCGGCAGCCGCGCGGTCTTGCCGTAGAGGCCAGGCGGCTCGTTTGAGAAGACGACTTCCACCTTGCCGTCGGCAGCGATGGAGCGGGTGGCAAGCGTGAGCGCGCGCTTGAACGGGTCGAGCGGTGCCTCCTTACGCTTGCTTAAGGGCATCGTCAGCTCAAGGCCACGTTGGCGGTCGACTGCGGCAGATCCTCGCCGAAGCAGCGCTGATAGAACTCGGCGATCAGGCCGCGCTCGAGCTCATCGCATTTGTTGAGGAAGCTCAGCGCAAAGGCGGTGCCGACGTCGTTGAAGATCTCGGCGTTCTCGGCCCAGGTGATCACCGTGCGCGGGCTCATCACCGTGGACAGGTCGCCGTTCATGAAGGCATTGCGGGTGAGTTCGGCCACGCGCACCATGTTGCCGACGATCTTGCGGCCGGCGTCGGTGTTCCAGCTCTTCGCCTTGGCCAGCACGATGTTCACCTCGTCGTCATGCGGCAGATAATTGAGGGTGGCGACGATCGACCAGCGGTCCATCTGGCCCTGATTGATCTGCTGCGTGCCGTGATAGAGGCCGCTCGTGTCGCCAAGGCCGATGGTGTTGGTGGTCGAGAACAGGCGGAAGGACGGATGCGGCCTGATCACCTTGGACTGGTCGAGTAAAGTGAGCTTGCCGGAGACTTCGAGCACCCGCTGGATCACGAACATCACATCCGGGCGCCCGGCGTCGTACTCGTCAAAGCAGAGCGCGGTGTTGGACTGCAGCGCATAAGGCAGGATGCCCTCGCGGAACTCGGTCACCTGTTGTCCGTCGCGGATGACGATGGCGTCCTTGCCGACGAGGTCGATGCGGCTCACATGGCTGTCGAGGTTGACGCGCATGCACGGCCAATTGAGCCGTGCCGCCACCTGCTCGATATGGGTGGACTTGCCGGTGCCGTGATAGCCCTGGATCATCACCCGGCGGTTGTGCTTGAAGCCCGCCAGGATGGCGAGCGTCACCTCGCGGTTGAAGAGGTAATCGGGGTCGACATCCGGCACGTGCTCGTCAACCTGCGAATAGGCCGGCACCTCGAGATTGGTGTCGATGCCGAAAACCTGACGCACCGAAACTGTCATATCCGGCAGGCCGGCGCCGTTGGTAGCAGCTGCAAAGGTCATGGGATTTAAGAGCCTGTCGATCGCATGCTAGATGGGCCCGCCGTAGCGTGAGCCCCGATAATGCGGGGTGAGTGCCAAGCCGCTCAAGCTAGCCTCGCCTGTCGCAGATAGTTATAGGCTTGGATCACTTCGCGCAACTTGTCCTCGGAGCGGCGGTCGCCGCCATTGCGGTCCGGGTGGTGACGCTTGACCAGGTCCTTGAAGCGCGCCTTGATCTCGGCCTTGGTGGCGGTGTCCTCGAGATTGAGCTGGCGCAGGCATTTGCGCTCGGCCCGGTGCAGGACCCTGGGTGGCTCGCCGGGCTTGCTCGGCGTGGGCTCCGATTTGGCGCCAAACACCCCGAACGGGTCATAAGTGGTGAACCGGTGGGCAAAGCCGTTGCGGCGCTCGCCGTTTCGCGTGGCTCTGGGTGTGCGATTGCGCGCCCAGGAATTCACCCCCACGAACCAGGTCGGGCGGTGGCCGAGGGTGTCGTCCTTTTGATGCTGGGCCACGTCCTCGTCCGGCATGCCGGCGAAGTAATTGTAAGACTTGTTATATTGGCGGACGTGTTCAAGGCAGTAGCGGTGATACTCGCCCTCGTGGCCGCGACCCTTGGGCGCAGGGTAGAGACCTGGCTCCCTGCAACCCTGCCATTCGCAAGTCGGGCAGGCGTCGCGCACGAGCTTCGCCGCGTCAGGCTTGACGCGGAGGCGGTCGAAGAATTTCGAGTCGAGTTTCATTAACAGCAATTATGGGTAGTCGGCCTGTCTAGGGCAAGCGCGGCCCCGCTACGCCGCTCCGATTGGAGCAGCCATTGTTGAACAAAGCGTGTCAGAAGCCTGTCCGGTCGGGGGCAGCAGACGGGGAGCTGGGATAAAGATGCGGGTCCGCATGTGGGCGACTAAGTCTTGGGCGACCTTGGCGGCCCTTTTGCTCGCGGCGATCTCGGTGGCGGTGACGCTCAGCCTCATCGACTATCCGCTCGGCGTGGCGTGGGACGAGCTCGTCAAGCTTCGCGGCGTCCGCACGGGGCGCTACGCCTACTACCATCCCCTGTTCATGATCGATTTGGCGCAAGCCGCGGCACTCGTGGTGCATCCGGCCGATCTGCCCTCCTTGGCCCAACTGGTCCGGGTGCTTGGCGCTTTGGCCGGCGGCGTCATGGTGTTCGCCACCTTCAGCCTGGCACGGCTCGTGCTGCCCAACCTGCCAGCCTTGGCGGCGGCGGCCACCGCGGTGACGCCGCTCCTTCATCGTGCATGCCCGCCTTTTCAAGGAGGATATTTTTGTCGCGGCCTTCCTCGTGCTCGCGCTCGCCGCGCTGATCAGGTTGCTGCAGGAGCCTGCGCCGCATCGCGCCATCCTGCTCGGTCTCCTCGTGGGACTAGTCGCAGGCTCGAAATATATCGGCACGCTGATCCTGCCCTTCGCCATCATCGCCATTCTGATCGTCCGAACGCCGGGGCCTGAACGGCGGTGGCTGAGGGCCGCAACCGTCACCGGCATTTCGATCGGTACCTTTCTCCTCCTCATGCTGCCGGCGATCAGACGGATTGACCGCTGGCGGCGGGGCGTGAATTTCGAGCTTACGCATTCGATGCTGGGCCATGACGTGCCGTTGCCGCTCCGCCTCACCTGGGGCCTGTTCCATCTCCGCGAAAGTCTGTGGCCGGGTCTCGGCACGCCGCTCTTCGCGCTCGGTCTCGTCGGCCTTGCGGCGCCGCTCGTCGCGGCGCGGGAGCGACGGATGCCGCTTCTCCTGATCGCGAGCTTCACCCTTCTGTGGTACGTCGTCCACGAGGCCACGCCGCTCAAGCCGTTTCCCGATTTTTCCCGCTACATGCTGCCAATCGTACCGCTGCTCATCATCCTCGGCGCGTCCTTTATCCACGAGCTGTTGTCGCGCTGGGACCGTCGCGGGGCCATCGCGGCCATCGCCGTCCTTCTCGCTGCCGTCCCGGCGCTATCGATGTCGTTGAGCATCAACTCTCCAGACGTCGATCCGCGCAACGTCGTTCCTCCTATCGTCGCAGCAAGCGGCGCGCGAGCGGTGTTCGACCGCTATTCCGACTACCAGTTGAGCCGCACCATCCTTGGGCTCGTCTCGCGTCCAACCAAGGACGTTGCCGACATCGTGGTCACGTCGAATCTGGCTTATGATCGCTTCGATTTCTCTGTGCCGCGGAAAGGCTCCAATTCGGCGAAGAGGGCGGCCTATTATCGCGAGCTTTCCTCGCGGCCCCATCTTGACGTGTCGAATGGGCGGCCGACCTTGGCGTATTTCAATCCGGTGGTGCGGATCGTTGCCCTGGACGGATCGGTGGCGAGGCTTGAGAAGATCGCCGCGGACGTTCGTGCCGCCGCCCCGGGCTTGACCGTGCGGCTGATCGATTCTGCCCCGAACAGCAAGGAATGACGAAAGGATCCGGTTCCGATGGGTGTCGAGCAGTCGATTAGAGAAAAGTTACGTGGCGCTTTCGCTCCGGCGGAAATCGAGGTGGTGAACGACTCTCACCGTCACGCCGGCCATCATTCTTCGCCCGGAACCGGAGAGAGCCATTTCAGCGTCACGGTAGTTTCGGCGGCCTTTGCCGGAAAATCGCGGCTTGAGCGTCACCGCATGGTCAATGCGGCGCTGGCCGAGGAGCTTGCCGGCCGCGTGCATGCGCTTGCGGTATCGGCGCTCACGCCGGAAGAGTGGGCCAAGACGTCCTAAGGTTCAAGAGGCTTTGCTTTGCACGCGCTTCGCCTTGCGCGTGGCGGTCAGCGGCGTCACCTGAAGCGAGGTAATGCGGTTCTTCTGCCGGCGCAGCACCTCGAAGCGGAAGCCGTGAAAGTTGAAGCGCTGCCCTTGATAGGGGATGGCCTGCGCCTCGTGGATGACGAGGCCGGCGATGGTGGTGGCCTCATCGTCGGGAATGTTCCAATCCATCATGCGGTTCACGTCGCGGATCGGCACCAAGCCGTCAACGATCAGCGACCCGTCGGGCTGCACGCGCGCGGCGCTCGAGGCGATGTCCGTCTCGTCGGTGATGTCGCCGACGATTTCCTCGATGATGTCCTCGAGCGTGACGAGGCCCATGACCTCGCCGTACTCGTCGACCACGATGGCGAAATGCGCCTTGCGCTTGAGGAAGGCGTTGAGCTGATCCTTGAGCGTGGTCGAGTCGGGCACGAACCAGGGCGGCGTGCACAACGACATGATGTCGAGCTTGCCGAGATCGCCGCGCGCTTCGCGCAGCGCCCGCAGCAAGGTCTTGGCGTGAAGGATGCCGACGATCTCCTCGCGCTCGCCGCGCCACAGCGGCACCCTGGTATGCGAGCTCTTCAGCGCCGCATCCACGACTTGCTCGGTGGGCAGATCGACGTCGATCGCGTCCATCGCGGTCCGGTGCACCATGATGTCGGAGACGGTGAGCTCGCGAAGATCGAGCACGCCGCCGAGCATGTCGCGGTCGAGCTTCACCACGCCGCCTTCCTTATGGTGCAGGTCGATGGCGCCGCGCAGCTCCTCATGCGCCGACAGCACGTCGACATCGTCGCTAATATTGGCGCCGAACAGCCGTAAAGTGTGGCGCACCAGGAACTGCATGGCGGCCGTTATCGGTGCGAACACCGTCACCACAAAACCGATAATCGGCGCAACTGCTAGCGCCATGCGATCAGCATTGACGATGGCGTAGGTCTTGGGCAGCACCTCGGCGAACAACACCACGAGCACGGTCATCACCGCCGTGGCGTAGGCGACGCCAACCTCGCCAAACATGGCGAGAAACAGGCTGGTGGCGAGCGCAGAGGCGGCGATGTTGGCGAGATTGTAGACGAGCAGGATGGCGCCGATCAGTCTTTCCCGAGACGCAAGCAAGCGGTTGATGATGCGCGCGTGCGCATTGCCGTCTCGCTCGAGCGCGTGCATGCGAGCGCGCGACGCAGCGGTCAGCGCCGTCTCCGAACCGGAGAAGAAGGCCGAGGCGATAAGCAAACCGAGAATTGCGCCAAGCGTGATGCCCAAGCCCATGATCATCGCCCGCCGCACTCCCGCGCAAGGAACGCGCTCAAAGCCTCCATGGAGACGTCGCGCTCCAAATATGCCTGTCCGATGCCGCGCACGAGCACGAGCGCAAGCTTGCCGCCCTTCACCTTCTTGTCCTGGGCCATCAGCTTGAGCAGCTCCTCCGGCGTCGGCGGGACGCCGGGAATGTCGGCGATGCGGCCGGGCAAGCCGACTTCGGCGAGATGCCGCTCGACGCGGGCCGCGTCATCGGCAGGGCACAGGCCCTGCTCGGTGGAGAAGGTGAAAGCAAACCGCATGCCGATGGCGATGGCCTCGCCGTGCAAGAGCCGGTCGGAGTAGCCGGCGAAAGCCTCAAGCGCGTGGCCGAAAGTATGGCCGAGGTTGAGCAGCGCCCGCGTGCCGCCCTCCTCGCGCTCGTCGGCCTCGACGATCGCCGCCTTGGCGCGGACGCTCGTGGCGATGGAAGAGGCGCGAGGGCTTCCCTCGCCGGAAAAGATTTGCGGCCAGGTCTGCTCGAGCCAGGTGATGAAGGGGCCGTCGCCGAGGAGCCCATATTTCATCACCTCGGCGTAGCCGGCACGAAACTCGCGGGGGCTCAGAGTCGCAAGCACGGAAATATCGGCGAGCACCAGGCTAGGCTGGTGGAAGGTGCCGATCAAATTCTTGCCTTGGGCCGTGTCGATGCCGGTCTTGCCGCCGATCGAGGAGTCGACCTGGGCGAGCAGGGTCGTCGGCATCTGCACGAGACGGACGCCGCGCCGCAGGATGCTCGCGGCAAAGCCGGCAAGGTCGCCAACCACGCCGCCGCCCAACGCGATCACCGTGTCGCCGCGCTCGACGCCAAGCTCGAGCAGACGCTCGCAGACTTGGGCGAGCACGGGGAAGCTCTTGCTTGACTCGCCTGGGTCCACCACAACCTCGCCAAGGAAAAGCCCGCCAAGGCTCGCCTTCAGCCGCTGAAGATAGAGTGCCGCCACATTGGCATCGCTCACCACGGCGCAGCGCGCGCCGGGAAGCGTCGCGGCGATGCGCGATCCAGCTTCATCGAGCAGCCGCTCGCCGATGACGATGTCGTAGCTTCGCGCGCCAAGCCCCACCCTGACGGTGGTCTCTCGTGCATCGGGCGCCAAAGCTGAAAGTCGGTCTCGCATCCTTCACACCTTGCCGCGGCTCTTGTCGGCCGCCGCCTTGGCCTCCTTGTCGAGCCAGCGCGCCAGGGCCTCCACGACGTCGCCAACGATCAAATCATGGGCCACGTCCCGGCTCTCCACGGTGATATCGGCCTCGGCGTAGATGGGATAGCGCTTTTCCATGAGCTCGCGCATCACCTTGTCGGGGTCGTCGGAGGCGAGGAGCGGCCGGTTGTCCCGCCGGCGCACGCGATGGAGCAGCACCGGAAGCTCGGCCTTGAGCCAGATCGAGATGCCGCGCGCCTTGATATTGGCCCGTGTGCCGGCGTCCATATAGGCGCCGCCGCCGGTGGCGAGGACCTGCGGGCCGCCCTGCAGCAGGCGGGCGATGACCCTCGATTCGCCCTGGCGAAAATACGGCTCGCCATGCTCGGCGAAAATCTCGCTCACGGTCTGGCCCGCGGCGATCTCAATCTCGCTGTCGGCGTCGGTGAAGGGGAGTTCGAGCCGATTGGCAAGCCGGCGGCCCACGGCCGTCTTGCCGGCTCCCATGAGGCCGATCAGCACGATGCTCCTTGCTGCAAGGGCCTCGCGGATCCATGCCAGGCGCTCGGGCTTCAGTTCTTTCTTGCGCTCAGCCAGTCGAAGGTCATCCATTCGTCAAAACGGCGCTCCGAGCCGCAGCCAGGCGCGATCCGTGGGGCGGCACGGTTCCACGATTTTCTCGTACTGACAACGGCCTTTCGAATCGTCCATCATAGCGCGGGCCGCATGGCGCCTTGCGGTCGGGGTCATAATAAGGCCCCCTTCGCGGCTACAAGAGCGCCCCAAGGTCTAGCGGAGAAGGACAAGAACACTAAAGGACACGAGCGCCTCGATGCCGACACTCTTCCGATTGTTGATGGTCTTGGGGGTGATCGCCGGTGTCGTCACTGGGAGCCTCTATGTGCTCGCCGAATATTTCCAGCCTGAGCCGAAGGAAATCTCCAAGTCCTTGCGTAACGTCAAGGTGCGGACCGAGTAGGAGTCTCCTCGCCGGCCTCGCCATAACGCTTGCCGCCATCCTCAGCGGATGGGAACCGGTCGTCTGCAGCGAAGCCTTGGCACAGGTCGAGCGGCGCCAGCTTCCCGTGCTGCAAGGCGAAGCTCCGCCGCAAGCCGAGGAAGGGCCGAGTGGCTTGTCGGCGCCGCCTGCCGGAGATTGGAATTCGCAGCAGCAAGGCGAAGTTTCGCCGCAAGCTGACGAAGGTCCGAGGGGGCCGTCGGCTCACCCTCCCAAAAATTGGAACTCGCTTGTTCAGCCCGCGCCGCCGCCGAGCGCTCCGGAATCGCGCGGGGAAAGCGCGCTTCCGCCCGATCTGTGGCGCGGGCTTGAGGGAAGTGCGCTCGCGCGGCTGCTTGCCCAAGTGCCGATCCCTTCTCGCTCGCCCGCGCTTGCCGGCCTGCTCGGCCGGGCGCTTGCCACGAAACTAGAAGGTGCCCGCGGCGAGACAGCCATGAGGATCGCGGCCCTTGAGTGGGCTGGGCAGGTGAATAGGCTGATCGACATGCTCGGACAGGCCGACGAGCCCGGCGCGCTCGCAGCTTACGCCTTGGCGCTGCTTGCTGCCGGCCGCAACGATGAGGCCTGCGCGGTGCAACTCGGCACCGAGCAGGCTGATGATGCCGCGAAGCGCGCGAGCTTCCTCATCCCGGCCTATTGCGCGGCGGCGAGCGGCGACAAGGATGCCGCCCGCAACGCGCTCGATATTGCCCGCGACAGTGGCGTGGATGTCGCCTTCGCGGCGCGCGCCATCGCCGGGCAGGGCGCGCGGGGGCCGCTGCCGAGAAGCGTCGACGTGCTCGACTATCTCTTCTTGAAACTCGGCCAGTCCGCTACCCGGCCGGACATCGCCGCCAAGGCAGGTCCCGAGCTTCTCTTTCTTTTGGCGCGCGACGACGAAGCGCTCCCTGAGCTTCGCGTTGCCGCCGCGGAGCGCGCCGCCGCTCTCAACATCATCGACGGGGAGGCGCTCGCTACCGTCTACCTGGACGCAGCACCTCGGCTCCCCAAATCGGCGCAATCGCCGGCAGCCTTGCGAGCGAAGCTGTTTGCCTCCCTTGAAGCACAGACTTCGGAGAAGATCCGTGCCCAGTCGATCGACGCTTTGCTCGCCAGTGGTAAGGACGCAAGGATAGAAATTCCGATGGCGCAAGCCATGGCGCAGTCGAACGTGCTTCAGGACACGCAAGCTTCAAGCTTCGCCGAGACGAGCGTGCGCGTGGCGGCGCTTGCCGGCGACGACCAGACCGCCTGGGATTTGACCGAGTCGGCCAGCGACCGCGTGCGCAGCTGGCAATTGCTGCTGGTGACGACGGATCCGTTGAGCGAGCGGGCGCGCAGCGCGCTCGACGGGGGCGTGGACATCGCGCTGAAGGCCGGGCTGCCCGGCCCCTTGCTGCAGCGCTTGGTGACGG
>DATDLA010000172.1:0-11833 GCA_036519535.1 Methyloceanibacter sp. | reverse complement strand
GTGGACTTGGCGGCGCGCTTCGGCTTGGCGCGCGACGAAGGTTTCTTGCTTTTGCTTTGCGCCATGAGTCCTTAGCTTCCGCCATTACCGTGCAAATGCCGAGCGCCCGCGGCGTTCTAGCAACGCCACCTCTCACAATCCAGTGCCGCCGGAGAGAGCGCGCCCGAGAGGATAGCCCGCCATAGGGTCGCCTCCGGCGAGCATGGTGAGGAGCCCGCGGACCTGCGCACAGTCGTGGCGCATCTGCGCGGCAAGCGCCTCTCCGTCGGCGAAGGTCGCGTCGTGACGCAGCTTCTCGATGAACTCGACCTCGATCTCCTCGCCGTAGAGGTCGCCCTCGAAGTCCAGGAGATAGGCTTCGAGCACCGGCTTATCGCCGCCGAAGGTCGGGCGCGGGCCGACGTAACCTGCGGCGGGGTGGCAGCGGCCCTTGTGATCGACCCTCACCGCGTAGATGCCGTAGGCCACGTCCTGCCCTTTGCCAAGGGGCAGATTGACGGTGGGGAAGCCGAGCCCCTTGCCGCGGCCGGCGCCGCGCTCGACCTTGCCCCGCACCCGCCACCAATAGCCAAGCTGCTCGGCGGCCTCGACCATCTCGCCCTGGCGGAGATAGTCGCGCACCTTGCTCGAGGAAAACACCACCCCGTCGCTCGCCACCGGCTCGACGATGTCGACGCCAAACCCAAGCTTGGCGCCAAGCGCCTTGAGTTGGGCAGGCGTGCCGGTGCGGCCCTTGCCGTAGGTAAAATCATAGCCGACCACGACATGGGCGGCGCCGAGGCCGCCCGCGACCACCTCCGAGACGAAGGTCTCGGCGCTCAAGCCGGCAAGCTCGGGGCCGAACTCGATGACGAACGTCTGGTCGAGCCCGAGTGCCGCGAGAAGCTCGAGCTTTACCGGAAGTGGGGTCAGGCGGAAGAAGGGCTGATCGGGAGCGAAGAACTCGCGCGGATGCGGCTCGAACACCACGGCGCCGGAGCGTTTGCCCGCGGCTAAAGCGAGATCGCGGGCGCGGCCGAGCACCGCCTGGTGGCCGCGATGGACGCCATCGAAATTGCCGATGGCGAGCACTGCGCCTTTTGCCTGCGCAGGGACGTCCCGCCAACCGGTGACGACATCCATCCTTCTATCCTCATGATGTTCACGTGCGATCGCTTAACCTGAACGATGGAGACTACGACCGCTCGCGGCGAGGTACCATCAGGACGGCCTCGCCGTCCAACACGCTCTTGCCGTTGACGGCGGCCTGGGTGGCGAGCACGGCCCTCCCCTTCTCCGCATCGAGGCTCGTGATCTTCGCCGTCGCCACCACCTCATCGCCGATATGCACCGGCGCGCGAAATTTGAGGCTTTGCGAGAGATAGACACAGCCTGGTCCAGGCAGCTTGGTGCCGAGCACGGTGGAGAAGAGGCTCGCCGTCAACAAGCCGTGCGCGATGCGCTTCTTGAACATGGTCCCCGCGGCGTAGGCGTCGTCGAGATGCACGGGATTGGTGTCTCCCGATACTTCGGCGAAGGCCGAAATATCCTCGCTCGTGATCTTCCTCGCGTAGCTCGCCTCCATGCCGACGGCGAGTTCCTCGAAGAAATAGCCCTTGGTTGCAGCCCCATTCCCATTTGTGGTCATCAATCGCCCTGCTCCTGATTTCACAAACGCGAACATAACCAAGGGTTTGTTGCACCGCAACAATAAGGATGGCTATCTCGCGGCGAAGCTTCACCAGACGAGCGCAGGCATCGCAGCGCGCGGTGGCTTCCGCCCCTCGAACAGCTCGGAGAGGCGAAGATCGTCGAGCCCCTCGCCGCCAGGCCCCACATGCAGGCCGCTCGCCACGAACACGGCGTCGATGCCGAAATCGGCAGCACCCGCCATATCGGTGTGGATGCCGTCGCCGATGGCCAAGATCTCGCTTCGCGTCACCTCTCGTCCGGCGCGCTCGGCGATGGTCTCGGCGGCAAGCTCATAGATCGGCGCATAGGGCTTGCCGGCGTAGATCACCTCGCCGCCGTCCTCGGCATAGAGTCGCGCGAGAGCGCCGGCGCAATAGACGAGACGGTGGCCGCGCTCGACCAGATGGTCGGGATTGGCGCAGAGCATGGTCAGCTTCCGACCGGCAAGCTCGTGCAACAGACCTGTATAGTCCTCAGGCGTCTCGGTCTCGTCGTCGAAGAGGCCGGTGCAGACGATGAGCTCGGCGCGCCTCGCATCGACGCGGGTGACGTCGAGGCCGTCGAAGATCGGCAGATCGCGCTCCGGCCCAAGATGGAAGATGCGGGCGCCTTCATGCTTGGCGAGCTCGTGGCGGGTCAGGTCGCCTGAGGAGACCGTGGCGTCATAGCTTTGATCGGCAACGCCGAGGCTGCGCAGCTGACGCTGCAGGCTCTCGCTCGGCCGCGGCGAGTTGGAGAGGAGCACGACGATGCCGCCCTGCTCGCGGAAGCGGCGCGTGGCATCGACGGCAGCGGGAAAGGCGCGCACGCCGTTATGCATCACGCCCCAAATATCGACGAGCCAGGCGGCGTAGTCCTTGCCCAGCTCTCCGATGGAGCCAAGCATTGGGATCGTGTCGGTGCTGACGGTCATAGGCTCCCCTAGAGGCTTGGGCCGGGAGGGTCAAGACGAGGGGCGTCGGAGACGCCGGCGCCCTGGCCGCACCCCCTTAACCGCTCACTTTCTTGTGAAGCCTAGATTGCACCATGCGGGTCAAGTCCCCAGATACCCCTCGCCGAGGGAGGGGTCGTCAATAGGAGATAATTATGCCTCACCGTCCCACCAGACTGCCGAGACTGTTGGCTTTGGCCGCTTCGGCCACCTTTGCCGTATTGTTGTTCGCAGGTTCAGGCCAGGCCGAGGCCGGCTACTACCAGCCTTCCTACCGGTACTACGCGCCGAGTTATGGCTACCGGGACTATCCGGCCTATGGTGGTTACGGCTACCGGTACTATGGCAACGGCCATAACGAGATCCGCGAGCTGCAAAGGCTGTTCCCTTCGACCAACTGGCCGCCAAGCATGCGGTATTATCAACAGTAGGCTCCTTTAGCATCGAGCGCGGCGCTCTCGTGGGCGCCGGCTCGCTGTCTTGCGGCCTTAAACCTGCGGGCCCCGTGGCGCGCGGCTCACGTTGTTTACGCACGCTTGACGTCAACGAAGCGCGGGCGTTGCTTTTTTGCACGTCCTGTGTCTCCTTCTCCCCGCCCTCCTTCGCCGCACTCGCCTGCGGCGATCCCCACCGGAGCGGCTAGGGAGATTGAACATGCTTTATCGTTTATTGACTGCGGGCGCCGCGGTCTGCGCCCTTACCCTTCTTGGCTTCACCGGGCAGGCCGATGCCACCGCACGGCTGATGCTCAACGGCTCGCCAAGCCTCACCATCCTCGCGGCAGACGAGGAGAACGCTGAAGTGCAGAATCTGCTCGACCCTGAGGCCACCAATGGTGTTCCAGGCGGACCCACCGCGGCAACGCCAGGCGACGAGCCTAAGGCCGGCGGGGAGATGCAGGCCAAGCCTGAAGGCGGCGGCTACGGCGAGACGAAAGAGATTGAGAAGGAAGAAGGCAAGTAGCCTTCCCTAAAGCTAGCCTTAACGCTCAAGCGCCGTCGCCCAAGGGCGGCGGCGCTTGTTACGCCGCGTCGGCCTCGGCAAGCTCGCGGAACATCTCGGGCGTCACCGGCCTTGGCCGCGCAAAGAGATCGCCCTCCGCGAGATCGACGCCGTAGCTCATGAGGCGTTCGAGGCTCGCTTCGTCGTCGACCTTCTCCACGATCAGCTTGAGATCAAAGCGGTCGAGAAAGTTCGTCATGTCGGAAGCCGGGATGCTTGCCCGCGCTTCTGCCATGTCGTGCAGCAGGGTTTTTGCCTCGATCTTGACGTAGCGGAAGAAGTGATCGCGAAGAGCGGCGAAATCGACGTCGAGATCGGCGACGCGGTCGAGGGAAAAGACGAAGCCGAGCTTGCCGAGGGTCTTGAGACCGGCAAGCTCATCGGCGCCGATATCGAGCACCGCGCGCTGGCTCAGTTGGAAGGTGAGGTTTTCGGCAAGGCTGGTGTTCTCCTCCATGAACTCGACGAGCTCGGGGAAGAAGTCGTGGTCGAGCAGGGACTGGGCGGAGAGATTGCAGAACACGCCCTTGAGCCGCGAGTCGGGTCCGAGCCGGCGCAACAGCTGCACGCATTTGACCAGCACCACATTGTCTATGCGCGGCATGAGATGCTCGCGCTCGGCGAGATGCAGATAGTTGCCGGGCGGCATGAACTCGTCGTCGCCGGTGCGAACGCGGGTCGAGGCGTCGTAAAAGCGGAGCTTACGGTCGGGCAAAGTCACGATCGGCTGGAGATAGAGGTCGATCCGGTTCCCTTCGATGGCCTCGCGCAAATCTCGCAGCATGGCGTCGTCGGGAGAGGTCTCAGCGGCGGGGGCCTCGGCCGGCTCGGGCACGACGATGACGATTTCGTCGGCGACCGGCGCAGGCTCGGTGACGACAACGACCGTTTCCTCGGTGACGACCACGCTCTCGTCGGCGAGGAGGTCGACGACCTTGACCTCTTCCGCGGCCAGCTCATCGTCATCACCGGTCGCCTCATCTCCAAGCTCAGCCAGGCTCACGCGCTCCAAGCGCTCCTCGAGCCGTAGCGGGAGTTCGGAGGACTCGGCGAGATCCTCGGTGGCCGCGGCGGCGAAGGCAGGCGATGCCGCCATCAGCTCGCGCGAAAGGTCCTTGATCAAGCCTTCCAGCGATCTGAGCTCGGCGCCGATCTCGTCGCGCTGCGCCCTCGTTTGCGCGGCGAAATCCGAGCGCAGCACATCGAGGCGGCCGCGCAACTGCTCCACGTCTTGCGTAAGGTGCTCGACGACAGGGGGGCTCGCGCCAGTTGCCGGCACGCCGCCGCCATATTCGGAGACAGCCTGGTCGAGGCGCTCGACCCGGTCGGTCAAAAGGTCGAGCCGTGCCACATCGTCCTCGACCTGATCGATGCGCTGCAAGTCGCCGTCGAGGACGACAAGGGCGTCCTCGAGCTCGTCGAGGCGGCCGGCGACGGTGGCGGAGCGCGCCTGGCGGGTGATCACGTAATGGGAGGACGCGATGACGATAAACAGCGCGGCTCCGGCGATGACGCCGGCCATCATGTCGATTCCCGAATTGATGACAAGACCGGCGGCGAAGGCGGTTGCGGTCACGGCCATGGCGATGAGGACGACCACATCGAGCAGGCCAAAGCGCCCGGGAGCAGCGTTCGATCTAAAAGTCATGGCTCTTCACTTCGGCTCTGGCCGGTCCCTCAGGGCAGTGCCCGCGCCAGCACGCCAACGACAAGCATAAATGAAGATCGGCTGTGCTCAAGTCTAAGAGCAGCCGCCCTGGCCGCCAAGACGATAAACCCGGCGCATGGGAAACACCAGATGGCGCAGGGTTGTCTGCAGCTTCTCCATGCGCATGACGGCGGAAGCCGGCCGCTAGCCTCTCTCTCACTGTCTCGCACTGGCGCGATTTTCGCCGCCGTGACACACTCCGCCCGCCATGTCCGGTCAAGACTCAATCAGTTCGCCCGACGAGATCGCGGTCTTCCAGGCCTATGTCGACCTGATCAACTCGGAGCGGGAAACCATCTGGGCGCGCCACAACGCACTGCTCGTTGCCAATTCGCTGATCATCGGCGCGCTTGCCATCAGCCCCACGGCGCTGTGGGAGAACAAATGGGCGGCCCTTGCGTTGATCGGAGCAGGCCTCCTCATCAGCGTCGCGTGGCTCGGGATCATGCTGCAGGGATGGTCGGCGATGAAGCGGCATGCCGATCTGCGAGAAAATTCGCCTCGACCTACTTCAAGCATCTGCCGAATGCGCTCGACGAGACCCTCTGCGACCCAGCACAGACGAATATTCATCACCTCGTCTTGCTGGTGATAGCGGTCTTCATGCTCATGTATCTCGGACTGGGCTATGTTCGCCTCGTTTTGGTCTGAGCGCGGCGATCCCTGCGTCAATGCGCTGCTGCGTTCTCTCGCTTCCGCGCTACATTGAGCGGCAGCATTTGGTCACGGAGTATCAGTCATGAACTATCGAAAGCTTGGCGCCACTGGGCCAGAGGTCTCAACCATCGGGCTTGGCTGCATGGGTATGTCAGACTTTTACGGCCCCGCCGATCGCAGCGAGAGCATCGCCACGATCCACGCCGCTCTCGATGCCGGCATCACGCTCCTCGACACCGGCGACTATTATGGAATGGGTCACAATGAGATGCTGATCCGCGAAGCGCTTGCCGGGCGAAACCGCGACGGCGTCATTATCAGCGTCAAGTTCGGCGCGCTGCGCGACCCGGCCGGAAACTGGTCCGGTTATGATGCCCGGCCTCTCGCGGTAAAGAACTTCCTCGCTTACTCGCTCCGCCGCCTCGACGTCGATCATATCGACATCTATCGTCCCGGGCGTCTCGATCCCGACGTGCCCATCGAAGACACGATTGGAACGCTCGCCGACTTGGTGAAGGCAGGTTACGTGCGCCACATCGGGCTTTCGGAGGTCGGAGCAGACACCATCCGCCGCGCCGCGGCGGTGCATCCGATCAGCGATCTGCAGATCGAATATTCGTTGATCTCGCGCGGCATCGAGGAGCAGATCTTGCCGACATGCCGCGAGCTCGGCATCGGGATAACAGCCTACGGCGTGCTGTCGCGCGGGCTGATCAGCGGACATTGGTCGAAGGCGCGAGAAGGCGAGCGCGGTTTTCGTGCCAACGCTCCGCGCTTTCAGGGCGCCAATCTCGATGCCAATCTCGCCCTGGTCGAAGCGATCAGGCGAATCGCCGACGGGATCGGAGCCACCGTGGCGCAAGTGGCCATCGCCTGGGTGGCGGCGCAAGGATCTGACATCGTGCCACTCGTCGGCGCGCGGCGCCGCTACCGTCTCACCGAGGCTCTCGGCGCCCTCGATGTCAAACTCTCAGCCGATGACCTCGCCAAGCTCGCTAAGGCGCTGCCGCCTGGTGCCGCGGCAGGTGAGCGCTATCCGGCGGCAGCACTCGCCTTTATGGACAGCGAGAAGAAGCGCGCCTGACTGTCAGCGCCGGTAGGCGGCAAGAAAGCTGCGCAGGGCAGCCGGATCGGCCGAAAACCCCAGAAATCCTTGACATCGGGCGGGAGCAGCCGCTATCCCCTGGCTGTAATTTTTTGGCACTCATCTATCTTGAGTGCCAACAACCCTGACCCCATATCAACGCGAGTTCAAGCATTTCAGGAGGAAAATCATGAAATTTCGGCCGCTCCACGATCGTGTCGTGGTCAAGCGACTCGAGGAGGAGCTCAAGACCAAAGGCGGCATCATCATTCCCGACACCGCGGCCGAGAAGCCGCAGACCGGCAAGGTCGTCGCCGCCGGCCCGGGCGGCAGGGGCGAGGATGGCAAGCTCCAGCCCATGGGAGTCAAGGCCGGCGACAAGGTGCTGTTCGGTAAATGGTCGGGCACCGAAGTCAAGATCGACGGCGAGGAACTCCTGATCATGAAGGAGTCCGACATCATGGGCATCCTCGGCTGAAGCATTCCCCCCACCCAGGGCCGATAGAATTCAACGGAGAAAAGTAAAATGGCAGCCAAAGACGTAAGATTTTCCGCCGACGCGCGCGAGCGGATGATGCGCGGCGTCGACATCCTGGCCAATGCGGTCAAGGTCACGCTCGGGCCCAAGGGCCGCAACGTCATCCTCGAGAAGTCGTTCGGCGCACCCCGCTCGACCAAGGACGGCGTCACCGTCGCCAAGGAGATCGAGCTTGAGGATAAGTTCGAGAACATGGGCGCGCAGATGCTGCGCGAGGTGGCCTCGAAGACCAACGACACCGCGGGCGACGGCACCACGACCGCGACCCTGCTCGCTCAGGCCATCGTGCGTGAGGGACTGAAGTCGGTCGCGGCAGGCATGAACCCGATGGATCTGAAGCGCGGCATCGACAAGGCTGTCGCCGAGGTCATCACCGACATCAAGAAGCGCGCCAAGAAGGTGAGCGGGTCGGCCGAAATCGCACAGGTCGGCACACTCGCGGCAAACGGCGACAGCACTATCGGCCAGATGATCGCCAAGGCGATGCAGAAGGTCGGCAATGAGGGCGTGATCACCGTCGAGGAGGCGAAGAGCCTCGAAAGCGAGCTCGAAGTGGTCGAGGGCATGCAGTTCGACCGCGGTTATATTTCCCCCTACTTCATCACCAATGCCGAGAAGATGGTGGCGGAGCTTGAGAGCCCGTACATCCTGATCTACGAGAAGAAGCTCTCCGGCCTGCAGCCGCTGCTTCCCCTGCTCGAGCAGGTGGTGCAGTCGGGCCGTCCGCTGCTCGTCATCGCCGAGGACGTCGAAGGCGAGGCGCTTGCCACGCTCGTGGTCAACAAGCTGCGCGGCGGCTTGAAGGTCGCCGCGGTCAAGGCGCCAGGCTTCGGCGATCGCCGCAAGGCCATGCTGCAGGACATAGCCGTGCTGACCGGCGGCGAGCTGATCTCGGAGGATCTCGGAATCAAGCTTGAGAACGTAACCATCCAGATGCTCGGTAAGGCAAAGCGCGTGACCATCACCAAGGACGACACCACGATCGTCGACGGCGCCGGCAAGAAGGCCGATATCGAGGCGCGCATTGCCCAGATCAAGCAGCAGATCGAGGACACCACCTCGGACTACGACAAGGAGAAGCTGCAGGAGCGGCTGGCCAAGCTCGCCGGCGGCGTTGCCGTGATCAAGGTCGGCGGCGCGACCGAGGTCGAGGTGAAGGAGAAGAAGGACCGCGTCGACGATGCTCTGAACGCAACGCGCGCCGCGGTCGAGGAAGGTATCGTGCCCGGCGGCGGCGTGGCGCTTCTGTGGGCGGCGAAGTCGCTGAAGGTCAAGGGCGACAACGACGACCAGGAGGCCGGCATCAACATCATCCGCCGTGCGCTCCAGGCTCCGATCCGCCAGATCGCCGAGAATGCCGGCGTCGAAGGCTCGATCGTGGTCGGCAAGGTGCTCGACCAGAAATCGCCGACCTTCGGCTATGACGCCCAGAACAACGAATATGTTGATCTCGTGCAGAAGGGCATCATCGACCCGGCCAAGGTCGTGCGCACGGCGCTGCAGGATGCGGCTTCCGTGGCGGGCCTGCTCGTCACCACCGAGGCCGGCGTGGCCGAGGCGCCAAAGAAGAAGGAAGAGCATGCGCATATGCCGGGCGGCGGCATGGGCGGCATGGACATGATGTAAGCCTCTAAGTTCGGGCTTAGACAAGCTGAGGGGCGGCCAATGGCGGCCCCTTTTGCCTTATTTCCACTAGCTCCAGCCCGCACGGGTTACACAAACGTAATTTCCCTTGGCGCAGCTCGCACCCTATCGTCCGGGACGAGGGGCGCCGAGCTTGCGCCGAGTCATTTGGAGAAGCCTGATTGGCCGGATTTCGTAACTCAGCCCGCGAGTTCACCCGTATCGCCGTCCCCTATTTCCGCTCGGAGGACGGCCGGGCGGGCCGCATCCTGCTCGCCACGGTCATCGCGCTGCAGCTCTTCCAGGTCTGGCTGAACGTCCGCTTCAACGCCTGGTACAAGACCTTCTACGACGCGTTGCAGAACAAGGATTGGGACACCTTCATCTGGCAGCTCGGCGTGTTCAGCGTGCTTGCCGCCTTCTTCATCGTCAGCGCCGTGTATCAGCTCTATCTGCAGCAATGGCTGCAGATCAGGTGGCGGCGCTGGCTCACCACCCGCTATCTCGGCCGCTGGCTCGGCGACGGCATCCATTACCGCATGCGGCTGAAAGGCGATTCAGCCGACAACCCTGACCAGCGCATCGCCGATGACATCAAGCTGTTCATCAACAACACGCTCGACATCGGCATCTCGCTGCTCGGCTCCATAGTCACCCTGATCTCCTTCGTGGTGATCCTGTGGAACCTGTCGGCCTCGACGCCGCTCGTGATCGGCTCGCAGTCCTTCAACATTCCAGGCTACCTCGTCTGGGCGGCGCTGATCTACGCGACGCTCGGCACCTGGGTGACCCACCTCGTCGGCAGGCCGCTGATCAAGCTCAATTTCGACCAGCAGCGCTATGAAGCGGACTTCCGCTTCTCGCTCGTGCGGTTGCGCGAGAACGCCGAGGAAGTGACGCTGCTTTCCGGCGAGCCGGCCGAGAAGGAGCGGCTACTCGACCGCTTCAGCCGCGTGGTCGGCAATTGGTACGGCATCATGCAGCGCACCAAGCGGCTGACCTTCTTGACCGCCGGCTATTCGCAAGTCGCCGTCATCTTCCCCTTCATCGTGGTGAGCCCGCTCTATTTCGCGGGCTCCATGATGCTCGGCGGATTGATGCAGATCGCCTCGGCCTTCGGCCAGGTGCAGGGCGCGCTGTCCTTCTTCGTCAAGGCGTATTCCGACATCGCCGATTGGAAGGCGGTGTTGAACCGGCTTGCCGGCTTCGACGCTTCGATGGACTGGGCCAAGGGGCTCGACACCGAGGCGCCGCGGGTCCAGCTCGTGAGCGACGGCGGCACGGCCATGGCTGCCGACGAGCTCACCGTCAGCCTGCCGACCGGCGAGGAGATCGTGCACGCTTCAGGCCTCGCCATCGGACCTGCCGAGCGCGTGCTGGTCACCGGCCCGTCGGGATCGGGCAAGACGAGCTTGTTCCGGGCGCTCGGCGGGGTGTGGCCGTTCGGCGCCGGCACCATCCGCCTCCCGCAAGGCGCGAAGCTCCTGGTCTTGCCGCAGAGGCCTTATCTGCCGCTCGGTACTTTGCGCGGGGCGCTTGCCTACCCTGGGCCTGACCACGCCTTCACGCCGGACGAGATCGATGAGGTGTTGGACGCGACCGGCCTTGGGCATTTGCGCGAGGCGCTCGACGAGACCGCTTATTGGGCCGACCGGCTTTCCATGGGCGAGCAGCAGAGGCTGTCGATCGCCCGCGCCCTTCTACAGAAGCCTGATTGGCTGTTTCTCGACGAGGCGACGGCCGCGCTCGACGAGCCTGCCGAGGGCATGCTCTATCGCCTGCTGCTCGAGCGCCTGCCTGACGCCGCCATCGTGTCGATCGGCCACCGCTCGAGCCTCGTGGTCTTCCATGAGCGCTTCCTCGCGCTGAAGCCGGACGGCAAGGGCCGCCACCGGCTTATGCCTGTCTCTCCCGATGAAGGCGCGCGCGATGCCGAGGAAATGGGCCTCAGCCTCGCCTGACGAAAGCCTTCACTCAGCTCCCTTCAGATCGCACTGGCTGTCCGACGTTAGCCCGTTCGGAGCGCCCCAGTCGTTCGCGGGAAGCTTCGAATAACGCCCCTCGAACGCCTGCTTCACCATGCGAAAGCCGGTCGGGGTGCCGGAACCGCCAGCGTAATCGACGATCCAGAAATAGTCGTAGTTGCCGGAGGGCCAGGTCTCCGGCACGTCTTTCAGCCTATCGAGCTGCAGGAGCTGGCGGAGCGTCACCGCCTCGCCCGGAGATTTCGCCACGAGCTTTGCATTGGCGATATGCTTGTGCTCCCACACCATCACCACCGTCTTTCCCTGCCAGGCCGGATTGGCGAGCAGCTCCGCCGCGGCCTCCTGGGTTCGGCGATCGAAGGCCTTATCGAAAACATCAGCGCCCTTCTGCGGGAGGACGGAGAACATGGTGACTGGCAGATCCCAGGTCGCGGCGGCAGGGGCGGCAAGCTCCAGCGTATGCAGCGTGATGGCGAGGAAGGCGGCAGGCTCCTCGCCCGCTGCGAACAGCGATTGCGCGGCGTTGCGGCCGAGATAGGTGGCGGCGAGCGCATCGGCCCGCGCCTGACCGACGCCGCAAAGCTTCCAGGCACCTGCCTTCTCGCCGTGGCGCAGAATGATGATGCGCGCGGGC
>DATDLA010000171.1:0-5288 GCA_036519535.1 Methyloceanibacter sp. | reverse complement strand
CGGAATCGAGGAGAATGTCTGGCCGCTCATCGCGGAAGGCAAGTTCAAGCCCGTGATCGACTCGACCTTCAGCTCCAAGGATGCCGCCGCGGCACACGCCCGAATCGACGATCCCGATCACATCGGCAAGATCGTGCTGGTCGTGGAGTAGCGGCCCTCATCCCGAGGAGGGCCGAAGGCCCGTCTCGAAGGATCAGCCCTTTTCGCGAGCCGGAAGCATTTGCCTATCGAAGCGGCAGCCCCTATATACAGGCCCTCTCCTTCATGTGAATCTGGCTCGCTCTCGTGGCCTTTAGGGGTCGAGAGAACGCCCTTCTTCTTACAGGTATTGCAAGACCTATGGACCGTACCCCGCTCATGCCCAAAGCGACCGCCGTCTGGCTGGTCGACAACACATCGCTTACCTTCGAGCAGATCGCCGAGTTCTGCGGCCTGCATGTGCTCGAAGTGAAGGGCATCGCCGATGGCGACGTCGCCCACGGCATCAAGGGCATGGACCCCATCTCCTCGGGCCAATTGACCCGCGACGAGATCGCCAAGGCGGAGAAGGACAGCTCCTATCGACTCAAGCTTGCCGAGCCGAAGGTGGAGGTGCCGGAGGTCAAGACCAAGCGCGGTCCCCGCTATACGCCGGTGTCCCGCCGTCAGGACCGGCCGAACGCCATTCTCTGGCTTCTGAAAAATCACCCTGAGCTCAAGGACTCCCAGATCATGCGCCTGGTCGGCACCACCAAGCCGACGATCATCGCCATACGCGAGCGGTCGCATTGGAATTCGGTCAGCCTCGTCGCCCAGGACCCGGTGGCGCTCAGCCTCTGTTCGCAGATCGACCTCGACGCCGAGGTGAAGAAGGCGGCGGCGAGGCTCGCCCGCGAGCGCCATGAGGTCGAAGCCGTCGAGCCTCCCAGGGCCGGCACCCTCATCCCGGCCGAGGAGACCATTGCCGCGGCGCCTGCTCCGGCGCCGGAGCCGTCAATGGCAACCGCTCTGGCGCAGGAGGCGCGCGAGGCCATGGCCGCACCGGAAGAGGAGGAAGACGTTCCTGACGCCGATTCGGTGTTCGCCAAGCTGAAAGAGCTGAAGCGCGACTAGTCAGAACTAGGCGCTGGTCCGTCGTCCCCAGGGGCGGGCTTTGATCAGGATCAAGGCACCGAAGCCTTGCATCGCCGACCCTTGCACCTCCGCTCCAATGACGAGGTGCACCATGAGCACTGGCGAAATCCTCTATCTGGCGTTGGTCGTGTTCTTGGGGCGGCTTTCGCGGTGACGCTCGCCTATTATTCGAGAGGCTGAATCTGTCGCCCTCCTCCACGAGGGGAATTGATCGGAGGGCTTAAGCTTCGCTAGGGTGCAAGAAGGAAACGTACCCAAGGCGGGCCATGACGAGCCCCTACGACACCGATCTCGGCAAGAACGCCGCCAACTACCAGCCGCTGACCCCGCTTGTGTTCCTTGAGCGGTCCGCCGGCGCGTTCCCCGATCATCCGGCCATCATCCACGGCAAGCGGCGCTATTCCTATGCCGAGTTCTATGCCCGCTCGCGCAGGCTTGCCTCGGCCCTTGCCGCCCGCGGCATCGGCAAGGACGACACCGTTTCGGTGATGCTCGCCAACACCCCGGCCATGCTCGAGGCCCATTACGGGGTGCCCATGACGGGCGCGGTGCTGCACTCCATCAATACGCGGCTCGATCCCCCTGTCATCGCCTTCATGCTCGATCACGCCGACGCCAAGCTCTTCATCATCGACACCGAGTTTGCGCCGGTGGTCGAGGAGGCGCTCGCGAATACCCGCGTGCAGCCGCTCGTCGTCAATTACCGCGACCTTGAATGCGGGGTCGAAGGGATGCGCATTGGCGATCTCGACTACGAGGAGTTCATCGCCGGCGGCGACCCGGATTATGCCTGGGACATGCCGAGCAATGAGTGGAACGCCATCTCGCTCAACTATACGAGCGGCACCACCGGCAATCCCAAGGGCGTCGTCTACCACCATCGCGGCGCGGCGCTGATGTGCTACGCCAACACCATCGCCACCGGCATGGGCCTCCATCCAGTGTATCTGTGGACGCTGCCGATGTTTCACTGCAACGGCTGGTGCTTTCCTTGGTCGCTGTCAGTGGTTGCCGGCACCCATGTCTGCCTCCGCTCGGTGCGGGCGAAGCCCATGTATGACGCGATCGCCGATCACAAGGTGACGCATCTCTCCGGCGCGCCCTTCGTCATGTCCTGCCTGCTCAACGCCACCGAGGAAGAGAGGCGCAATTTCAATCATCGCGTGGCCTTCAACCATGCCGCGGCTCCGCCTCCCGAAGCCGTGCTCGGCGCCATGGCGGAAGCCGGCTTCGAGCTCACTCATCTTTACGGGCTCACCGAGACCTATGGGCCTGCGACCATCAATGAGTGGCATGAGGAATGGGACACGCTGCCGCCGGAGGAGCGCCTGTCGAAGCGGGCGCGCCAAGGCGTGCGCTATGTGGCGCTGGAAGGCCTCGACGTGATGGACCCCGAAACCATGGAGCAGGTCGAGGCTGACGGAGAGACGCTCGGCGAGGTCATGTTCCGCGGCAACATCGTGATGAAGGGATACCTCAAGAACAAGAAGGCCACCAAAGAGGCCTTCGCCGGCGGCTGGTTCCATTCCGGCGATCTCGGCGTGCTCCATCCTGACGGCTATATCCAGCTGAAAGACCGCTCCAAGGACATCATCATCTCAGGCGGCGAGAACATCTCCTCCATAGAGGTCGAGGACGTGCTCTATAAGCACCCGGCCGTCGCCGCCGCCGCCGTGGTGGCGATGCTCGACGCCAAATGGGGCGAGACGCCTTGCGCCTTCATCGAGAAGCGACCGGGAGCGGAGGTGACCGAGGCGGAGATCATCGACTACTGCAAGAAGAAGCTCGCCCGCTTCAAATGCCCGAGCCGGGTGGTGTTCGCCGAGCTGCCCAAGACCTCGACCGGCAAGATCCAGAAGTTCAGACTGCGCGAGATGGCGAAAACGGCGTGAGACTTGCCGCGAGCTCGCCCAGTTGCTTCCTTCAACACATATTGGAGACTCTTGCCCGCGCCGATGGCAGAATGTCGAGTTGGGTGCGGCGCCGATCTTGGCGCGCCGCCCTTAGCAAGGAGCTTTAGTTACGCATGCCCAACCGGGGCCTGAAATTCGTGAACATCCAGGAGCATTCCGACGCGCGCGGAAACATGCGCATCGTCGAGGTTGACGGTGGTTTGCCCTTCGTGCCGGTGCGGAGCTTCATCATCTCTGACGTGCCGACCGGCAAGACCCGCGCCGGTCACGCCGTCTCCTGCGACGAGCTGCTCATCGTGGCGCAAGGGTCTTGCCTAATCACGGCGCGGACCGCCGCCGGCCTTGAGGAGCACCGCCTCACCCCTGCCACCGGCGCCGTGCATCTCGGACCAGGCACCTGGCTGATGCTGAGCGAGTTCGAGCCTGGAACGATCCTGGTCACTTACGCCTCTGAGAGATACGCGGAAACGCGGTTCTTCGAGGATTACGTCGACATGGATCGCTGACCGGGAGCAGGCCGCGCCCCCTTCATCGCTTCCGCGCTTTGCTTGTGGTCAAGCCGTGCCTCCCCCCTTGCGGGCCATAGGCGGCGCGTTTCACAATGTGGCGGGGCGGTCGACGCCATATTGGGGTGGGGGCTTGGGGGGCTTGGACGCGGCGCTCGAGCAGCAATTCAATCTGATCGCAAGCTACGTCGCTCTCGCCATCGAGTGCGGCGCGGTGTTCGTCGTCGCCTTTGGCGCGTTGCAGGCGATCTCCGCCCTGTTCGGGGCGATCGCAACCGGCCAGGCGACGGGATCGAAGGACGCCAAATCTGGCTCCGCTTCGCCACCTGGATATTGCTCGGGCTGGAATTTGCGCTCGCCGCCGACATCTTGCGCACGGCGGTGGCGCCGACCTGGGACGATATCAGCAAGCTCGCCGTCATCGCCACCATCCGCACCATGCTCAACTACTTCTTGGCGAAGGACATCATGGCCTTCGACAAGAGCCAGGAAGCGGGCTCGGAAGGGGGCGCAATCTAGGCAAAAACCGCGAATACGGCGCTGTTAATCAGTTGGACGCCTAAGCGAATATGTGGTTCAGTCCCGTTACGTGACGTGCGGGCGCAAGGACCGAAGACGCTGGAATTGCGTCAGGTTGCGCGGGTTCGGGGGTTTCAAAGGCAAGGCTGGCGGAGTTTGGCTCTGCCGTAAATGGCCGGCTGGATCGCGGGGGATAACCCCTTCCACCCCGAAACGTGGGCGCCCTCAAACTGGGGCCGATGATGCTGAGCAAAGCACGGGGTAAGCGGTTTCAGCTGATCCTCATCAAGCCGTCGCATTACGATGCGGACGGCTATGTCGTGCAATGGCTCCGCTCGACCATGCCGTCGAACTCGCTCGCCGCCGTCTATAGCCTCGCCTGCGGCGCGGCGATGCGCGGCATTCTCGGCCCGGACCTTCCTATCGACGTGCTTGCCATCGATGAGACCAACACCAGGGTACGTCCGAGCGATATCGCCAAACGCATCGCCAGCAATGGCGGTATGGGCCTTGTCGGATTCGTTGGCGTGCAGTCGAACGAGTTTCCCCGCACGCTCGACCTGGCCCGCAGCTTCCGCGCCGCCCGCGTGCAGGTGATGATCGGCGGCTTCCACGTCTCAGGCTGCCTCGCCATGCTGAAAGAGATGCAGACCGACATCAAGGTCGCCCAAGACCTCGGCGTCTCCATCTTCGCCGGCGAGGCCGAGGAAGGTCTCGACGAGGTGCTCCTGGACGCTGCCAAGGGTGAGCTCAAGCCGCTCTACAATCATATGAAGAAGGAACTGCCGGGCATCGGCGATGTCCCCTTCCCGCCCTTCCTGCCCGTCGATTTCGTCAATCGCACGGTCGGCAATGTCACGAGCTTCGACGCCGGCCGCGGCTGTCCCTTCCAATGCTCGTTCTGCACCATCATCAATGTGCAGGGACGCAAGTCGCGCTACCGCTCCCCCGATTCGATCGAGCAGATCCTGCGCATGAACTGGGCGCAAGGGGTGAAGCGCTTCTTCATCACCGACGACAATTTCGCCCGCAACAAGGACTGGGAAGCGATCTACGACCGCATCATCAAATTGCGCGAAGTTGACGGCATGGACGTCCGCTTCATGATCCAGGTCGACACGCTGTGCCACAAGATCCCGAACTTCATCGAGAAATCGCGCCGCGCCGGCGTCACCCGCGTGTTCATCGGGCTAGAGAACATCAACCCGGCGAATTTGATCGCCGCCAAGAAGCGGCA
>DATDLA010000170.1:0-4524 GCA_036519535.1 Methyloceanibacter sp. | reverse complement strand
GCGGCGATCCGCCTGCTGCGGCGGGATGCTATTGGCAAGGGATGGTGCGGACATGGCCTATGGGGTCGACCGGGGGCAATCGCCCGGTCTCCCCGTCATATCATGCCAGCCTGGCGCCTTGCCAAGGGCGCCAGCAACCGGAAAATCCGGAGATCCGAAGGTGCGCTGGAAGGCTCAGTTGCCGCTGTCCCCACCCATCACTTCGTCTGCAGCGGTCAGCACCCCGACCGTGGGATTGTTCGAGCAGTAGACGAGGAGCTTCTCCAGCGTGGACTTGAACTCGGCGAAGTCGATCGTGGTCGGGTCATCGTCCTCGGTATAGTAGCCTTCGAGCCAGAACATGATGTTCGCCATCTGGTCGGCGGGACGTGCCGAAAAGTCGGCGCAGGTGATGGTCGACAGGTCGACCACCTGAGCCTTGACCGGGCTTGCGGCGAGACATGCTGCGGCGACCACAACGCAAGCAAGCTTCATGGAGTCCTCCCATTGGAACGGCGCCGCATGCAGGCGACGCTGGCCCTGTTCATTGCCGCAATCAATGACGGGAGGGTGACGTCTCTAGCAGGACGTTAACTCGAGCATTCCTTGGCGATGCGGGCGAGTGCGTCGCTCAAGCCGTCCAGCGAGTACATATCGCTGGTCGCGGTGCCGCGGGCAGACTTGCCGTCGATCTTCATGGTGCTGGCTTTTTTCATAGCCTCGACCAATTTGGTCTCGGCGTCCGTCTTCTCGACGAAAGCGCCCTCGTCCTTGGTGAAGAGGTCGAATTTCGCCGTGCCCACGGTGAGCGTGGCCTTGGCGCCATCGCCGAAGGGATAGCCCATCTTGACGCTCACCTCATTGGTGACGCCGTCGGCAGGCCAGCGCGAAATGTAGAAGTAGACGGGGCCGCGCTTGATCTTCTTGGGGGTGGTTTGCTTCGGCTGGGATACGGCGAAGCAGACCTTCGGCGTTCCGGACGCGGCATAGACCGACCACTCCTTGAATTTTTCCAGGAGCGTTGCATTGTCCGCCCAAGCTGGCGTGCAGCCTAGCGCGGCGATGAGGCAGAGAGCTCGAACGGCTGGGCGCATTTCCCCGTCCCGATTCGTCGTGAGCGGACGAAAGCATACATATTTGATCCTCCTTTGGCCAGGAGAGGGCGTCAAATCCGCCTCTTTCGGCGCGGACCGCCTTGCACATGCTCGGCGACCGGCTCCGGGAGGCCGCCGCCGGCCACCGGCCGGCTGGCGAAGCGGCCGAGGCTGCGCAACCGATCGTACATGATGATGGCGCCGGCGGTGGCGACATTGAGCGAGAAGGCGGTTGGAATGCGGACGAGATGATGGCAGCGGGCGATCACGCCAGGGCTGAGCACGCCCCGTTCCGGCCCGAGCACATAGGCTGCCTGAACAGGGTGGGGGAAGGCCGGCAGCTCCACCGCCTCATCGATTAGCTCGACGCCGACCAGCCTGCAGCCGCGCGGCAGGCGAAGCTCGTCGACGGTTGGCCAATGATAGAGGGGAAGGTGCGAGGGAGCGTGCGAGGTGTCGGCGATGGTGTCCATGACGCGCGGATCGGCGCCGATGGTGAACACGAAGCTCGCGCCGAAGGCATGGGCCGAGCGGAGCAGATTGCCGAGATTGACGGCCTTCGATCCGCCTTCGATGCCGATGGCGAAATATCCGCGGGCGGTTCCTGGCTGGGATTTCACGGGTGGTTTATGCCATAAGCGGCGGCTTGTTGGCCCGGGGCTGGCCGGCGGGTGCGCCGGCACAGGAGCAAGGAAACAGCCATGCGCGTGGCGCAGTTCAGCGAGTTCGGCGGTCCGGAGAAGCTTCGCATCGAAGAGGTCCCGGATCCAACTCCCGCGGAGGGGGAGGTCGTCGTCCGCGTCGCGGCGGTCGGGCTCAACTTCTTCGATACGCTTCAGCTGCGCAACCGATATCAGGTGACCCCGACGCTGCCCCATTCGCCGGGTGGGGAGGTGGCGGGGACCATTGAGGCTGTGGGGGCCGGGGTTTCCAGCCTCGCGCCGGGGCAAAGGGTGGTGGCCTCGATCGGCGGCAATGGCTGCCGGCAGAAGGTGACGATCAAGGCAAGCAACGCCGTTCCGATCCCCGATGGGGTCAGCGACAAGGCCGCCGCCGGCATTCCGGTCACATACGGCACGGCGCTCCTCGGGCTGAAGGATCGCGGGCGGCTGAAGCCCGGCGAGACCGTCGCCGTGCTTGGTGCTGCAGGCGGCGCAGGGCTCGCGGCCGTCGAGATCGCCAAGCTCATGGGCGGGCGCGTCATCGCCGTCGCCTCCTCTCAAGACAAGCTTGCCGTCGCCAAGGCACATGGCGCGGTCGAGGGCATCGACTATCAGACGGAAGATCTGAAGCTCAGGCTGAAGGAGCTAACCGGAGGATCGGGGGTCGACGTGCTTTACGACTGCGTCGGTGGCCCTCACGCCGAACCGGCGCTACGGGCCATGGCGTGGGAGGGACGCTATCTTGTCGTCGGCTTTGCCGCGGGCGAGATCCCGCGCTTTCCGCTCAATTTGGTGATGCTCAAGGGCTGCTCGGTCGTCGGCGTGTTGTTGAGCGGCTTCGTGGCGCGCCACCCGGACCGGCACCGGGCCAACATGGTCGAGCTGCTCGAGTGGTGCCGGCAGGGGAAGATCGTGCCCCATATTCACGGCATCTTCCCGCTGGCGGAAACGGCCAAGGCGCTCGGTCTCATCGAGGGGCGGAAGGTCACCGGCAAGGTGATCGTCAACCCTCAGCTCTGAGCTCGTGTAGAGACAGCAGTCCAACGCCTTGTCACCCCGGCACAAGCCAGGGTCCAGCTTCTCTTGGCGCGTTCCGCGCCGCTGGATTCCGGCTTGCGCCGGGATGACGGTGAGGAAGCTACGTGGTCTTGGGCAGCTCTTTGTCGAGGGCGCGGGCGGCAGCAGCACGGTGGGTCGGCGTGATATGCGCCGAGACGAGCGCGAGCACCGCCGTGAACAGGGCGGCGTCGTCGGCAAAGCCGAGGCCGGCGAGGATGTCCGGAACGAAATCGAAGGGCAGGATGAAATAGGCGATGGCCGCGAGCAGCATGCCGCGGACGCGCATCGGCGTGGCAGGATCGAGCGCGCAGTAATAGCCGGCGACAATGTCCTCGACGAACGGAACCTGGCCCGCAAAGCGCTTCACCTTCGACCAGAAGTCGGTGCGCGCCCGCTTCTCCCACTCGGCAAATTTGCGCAAGGAAATCTCCCTGCCGAGAGCCGCATTGCGGAGGTCGCTCGCATTGTCAAAGGCCATCATGGTCGTATCCTCGCCAAGTACGAAGAAGCCGAAGTTGCCCAATGACATAAGATGAAGGTGAGCGCCGCGCAAGGAGTAGGCTAAGGCCTCCCTTTGGGGCCATTGGCGCCCTTGTCACGGGCAACTCCCCATGCCAAGCACAGCCATGGCCACCCACCGCATCCTCTTCGTCTGCCTCGGCAATATCTGCCGCTCGCCCATGGCCGAGGGCGTGTTCCGCCGCGTGGCCGAGGAGGAGGGGCTGATCGACCGCTTCGAAATCGATTCGGCGGGTCTCGGCGATTGGCATATCGGCCAGGCCCCGGACCATCGCGCCCAGAAGGCGGCACGGTCCCGTGGCGTGGACATCTCCGACCAATCCGCAAGGCAAGTGGTGGATGAAGATTTCGACCGGTTCGATCTCCTGCTCGTCATGGATCGCTCAAATTATGCCGAGCTCAAGGCCCGCGCGCCGCATGAAGCGCGCGCCAAGATCCGCCCCTTCCTCGATTTTGCGCCTCACGTAGGGACCAGGGACGTGCCCGATCCCTTCTTCGGCGGCGCCGAAGGCTTCGATCGTGCGCTCGACCTGATCGAGGCGGCGGCGCGGGGACTGCTTGCCTCGCTCGCCGGCGAAGAATTGGGTGCGGCGAAGCGCGGCGCCTAGATCTCGAGCGGATAGGCGGCCTCAACCACATAGGGGCCACCGCCGACGGAAGCGCGCGAGGAGAACAGCACGAAGCGGGTCACCTCGAAGGGCTCGCTCGAGAACCCACCAAGGCGCTCAAGATAGTTGGCGACGGATTCCGAGCTTGTGCCTCTAAGCCGCGCCACGGTGACGTGGGGCGTATAGTTGCGCGGCTCAGGGGGCAGGCCAGCGGCGCGCGCCGCGCGCTCATGCGCCCGCTGCAAGGACTCAAGCGCGTTGCTTGGGGCGATGCCGGCGAAGATCGCCCGAGGCTTGCGGCCGCCAAAGCTGCCAAGCGCGTTGAGCCTGAGCTCAAAAGGCGAGGCGACGATGTCTCCCAGGCCGTGCGCGAAATCGCGCGCCATGGTGCCGTCGACATCGCCGAGAAAGCGGAGCGTCACATGGTAGTTCTCGGGATCGATCCAGCGCGCGCCGTTGAGGCCTGCCCGCACGAGGGTCAGCCTGCGCGCCACGCCAGCTGGTATCTCGATCCCGGAAAACAGCCTTGGCATTTCGCGGTTCCTCGGCGAAGGATTAGGGGCAAGGATTGGGGTAGGTGAGGTGAAGCTGCTCGATATCTTG
>DATDLA010000169.1:0-4556 GCA_036519535.1 Methyloceanibacter sp. | reverse complement strand
CGTCGGTCCGGTAGGGCATGGCTCGCTCCTCCAAATTCCATGGGTTGTCCGAAAACGAACGGAGCGCGATGCAGGTTCCGAGAAAACCAGGTGGGACCGGTCCCCTTTTGTGTGGGGCCGGTCCCTGAGACGCAAAACTTTACTCGTCCTGGAGATGTGACCTCTCCGGGTCACGAGAATCACTATCGGCGAGTTGCCTTAACAACCGGTAAGCGACGCCTCCCGCGCGCCTCTTGCGCCGACGCCCCTCCTGCCTATAGTCCCGGCGCAATTGTTTCTGGTGGGGCGCGCGTCCCACCCCAAGAGGCTATCCATGGCAACCGCCGTCAAAAAGGTGGTGCTCGCTTATTCCGGCGGGCTCGACACCTCGATCATCCTGAAATGGCTGCAGGAGACCTATGCCTGCGAGGTCGTCACCTTCACCGCCGATCTCGGCCAAAGCGAGGAGCTCAAGCCCGCGCGCAAGAAGGCCGAGCTGCTCGGCATCAAGGAGATCTTCGTCGAGGATCTGCGCGAGGAGTTCGTGCGCGACTTCGTCTTCCCCATGTTCCGGGCGAACGCGCTTTACGAAGGCGTCTATCTGCTCGGCACCTCCATCGCCAGGCCCTTGATCGCCAAGCGGCAGATCGAGATCGCGAAAGCGACCGGCGCCGACGCTGTGGCCCATGGCGCCACCGGCAAGGGCAACGACCAAGTGCGCTTCGAGCTCACCTATTACGCGCTCAACCCCGACATCAAGGTGATCGCACCCTGGCGCGAATGGGACTTCAAGTCCCGCAGCGACCTCATCGAGTTCGCCGAGAAGCACCAGATCCCGGTGGCACGCGACAAGCGCGGCGAGGCGCCATTTTCGGTCGACGCCAATCTTCTGCACTCATCGTCGGAAGGGAAAGTGCTGGAGGACCCGGGAAAAGAGCCGCCGCCTTACGTCTATCAGCGCACCATCGCGCCAGAGGATGCGCCCGACAAGGCGACGGTGATCACCATCGGCTTCGCCAACGGCGATCCGATTTCGATCGACGGCAAGATACTCTCGCCCGCCGCCCTGCTCACGCGGCTGAACGAGCTTGGCCGCGACAACGGCATCGGCCGCGTCGATCTCGTCGAGAACCGCTTCGTCGGCATGAAGTCGCGCGGCGTGTACGAGACGCCTGGCGGCACCATCCTGCTCGCAGCGCACCGCGCCATGGAGTCGCTGACGCTCGACCGCGAGGCGATGCATCTGAAAGATTCGCTGATGCCGCGCTACGCCGAGCTGATCTATTACGGCTTCTGGTTCTCGCCTGAGCGGGAGATGCTGCAAGCGCTGATCGACAAGAGCCAGGAGCACGTCGAAGGCGAGGTGAGGCTCAAGCTCTACAAAGGCAATGTCACGGTGATCGGCCGCTCGAGCCCAAAGTCGCTCTATGCGAGCAAGATCGTCACCTTCGAGGACGACGCCGGCGCCTACGACCAGAAGGACGCCGAGGGCTTCATCAAGCTCAACGCGCTGCGGCTGAGGCTTCTCGGCAAACGCAAGCGCTAAGCGAGAGGGAGACCATGTGGCCTGACCGGAGAGCGCTCGATCTGTTCGGCATCGAGCTTCCCATCATCCAGGCGCCGATGGCGAACGCCACCGCCGTCGACATGGCCGTCGCCGTTGCCAATACCGGAGGTCTAGGCTCGTTTCCTTGCGCCGCCCTCACCGATGACAAGGCGGCGGAAGGTGTGGCCACGATCAGGTCGCGCACCAACCGGCCGATCAATCTCAACTTCTTCTGCCACCAGCCGGCGCCTCAAGATGAAGCACGCGACGCCGCCTGGCTTAAGCGTCTTGCGCCTTATTACGCTGAGCTTGGCGCTGAGATGCCCAAGCTTCCGCTCAAAGCCTCCATCGTGCCGTTCACTCCGGCGACCTGCGCCGTGGTCGAGCAATTGGCGCCCGCGGTGGTGAGCTTTCACTTCGGCTTGCCCGAGCCCGAGCTTGTCGCGCGCGTCAAGAGAGCCGGCTGCAAGGTGATCAGCTCGGCGACGTCCCTACGCGAAGCGCGCTTCCTGGCGGAGAACGGGGTTGACGCTATCATCGCGCAGGGCGCCGAGGCCGGCGGTCATCGCGGCATGTTCATCGAGACCGACGTCGCCACCCAGATCGGAACGCTGGCGCTGGTGCATGAGATCGTCGGCGCGGTACGCGTGCCGGTGATCGCCGCCGGCGGCATCGTCGATGGGCGAGGCATTGCCGCAGCGTTTGCGCTCGGCGCCGCCGGCGTGCAGCTCGGCACCGCCTATCTCAACTGCCCTGAGGCCACGATCTCCCCCTTGCACCGGGCGGCGCTGGCCGAGCCTGACCGGCAAACCGTCATCACCAATGTGCTGAGCGGACGCCCCGCGCGCGGGATCTTGACGCGCTTCGTGCGTGAGCAAGGTCCGCTCAACGAGGCCATCCCCAACTATCCGCTGGCGACGCCTGCGCTGACGCCCCTCCGCGCCAAGGCCGAGGCGAAGGGCTCAGGCGACTTCTCACTGTTATGGGCTGGTCAGTCGTGCGCGCCCAGGCGCAACCTTGGGGCCGGCGCGCTGACGAACGCGCTCGCCGAGGAAGCTTTTGCCGAGTTGCGGCGTCTCTCAGCACCCTAGGTCTTGTGTGGCAGAATGCTCAATCACTCCACCCGGCTCGGCCTTTGGCCGAGCCACCCTCCCCATCAACGGGAGAGATGAAAATTGTGAGGTGCTCCAACAATTCTTGTACCTCCCCCTCGTGGGGAGGTCGGCGCGCCCCAGCGCGCCGGGTGGGGGGCAAGTATAAACCTGTCACGAGTTGAGACGTGGATGGCCGGGTCGAGCCCGGCCATGACAATGGCTCACGCGACAGCGAGCGGCGCAGCTTGCTTGGCCGGGGTCGCCTGTATCACCGTCGGCAGCTCGCACAAGCCGCCGCCGAGATAGAGGTGATGCCAGAGCTGGGTGGCCACCACCCCGCCGAGGCCAAGGCTCGTAAAATTGCCGAGCTTGGCCGCTTCGCCCTTCGCCAGCAACGCGCAGTCGCGCTGCACCGCCGCCGCATCGAAATAGCCAGTGCGCGCGAGCGATTCGGGACTGACCAGGTCGCGCACGAAGGGCGGAGGATTGGCAAGGAACGACTCGGCGAGGGGCGCCCGGAACATGCCCTTGGGACGCCAGGCGACTTCGGAGGGCAACAGGAGCTCCGCCGCCCGCCGCAACAGATATTTGTCGCCCATCAGCCCGTGCAGCTTCCAGCGCGGATGGAGGCGCGAGGCAAAGGCGATCACGTCCTCGTCGAGGAAGGGGTAGCGTGCCTCCACGCTATTGGCCATGGCGACGCGATCGCCCTTCTGGGTCATGAGGAGGCCAGCGAGCAGTGTCTTGTAGCCGAGATAGAGCGAGCGGTTGAGCGGATGCCAGCGGCGCATCCGCTCGAGATCGAGCGCCAGGTCCTCGTAGGCGACGAACGACCCGAGCCGCTCTTTCAGGCCTTGGCTGTAATAGCGGTCGCGCGACCTCGCCACGAGATTGTAGAGGATGGACTGGGCGTGCGGGCCGCCGATCAGGCCATCGATGCGGGCGAACTCGCCGAAACTCAAATTGGGCGCCGCCCATTTGCGCGCGACGCGGCTGATCGCCGTGCTCGGGCGGAACGCATCGCCGATGTCGAAGCTGCGCGCGGCCTCCCTGATCTTGAACCAGACATAGCCGGCGAAAGCTTCGTCGGCCCCCTCGCCGGTGACCACCGCCTTGAACCCTTGCGCATGCACTTGGCGCGACAGTGCGAACAGCGCCGCGCATGACGTGTCCAGCACCGGACATTCCGCCGCTCCGATCAGCGCCGCATAGGTCTCTGCGATGACGTTCGGCCCAGCCTCCACCAAGGTGGCCGGCCCGCCGACGGCGCGCGCCGTGACCGCGGCCTTCGCCTCCTCATCAAGCTCGGGGTGCGGCACCTTGATGGTGAAGCTCGGCAGCGGGCGGCCGGCGACCTTGGCGGCGGTGGCGAGCACATAGGCCGAATCGACGCCGCCTGACAGATAGCCGACGACGGGCACGTCGGCCCGGAGCCTGATCTCGACGGCTCTTTGGAATCTCCGTTCGAACTCGTCGATCAGCGTGGACACGTCGGCGGAATCGACCTCGTCGCCCCAATCGGGAAAATCAAAATCCCAGTAGCGCCGCTCGATGAGTTCAGCCGCTTTTCCGTCCGGACGGAATGCGATCTTCAGATAATGCCCCGGCAGAATCGCTTGCACGCCTTCGAACAGAGTGCGCCGCGTGCCAAGCGCAAAGAACGTGAAGAGATGGTCGAGACCGCGAACATCGGTTGCCGGCGCCACCGCGCCGGAGGCGAGCAGCGCCTTGATCTCGGAGCCGAAATAAACGAAGTCGCCCTGGCGCGACCAGTGGAGCGGGCAGATGCCGACCCGGTCGCGCGCCATGATCACCATGCGCTTGGCAAAGTCGAACAGCACGAAGGCAAACTGTCCCTTGAGATGCGGGAACAGATCCTCGCCGTGCTCCTCGTAGAGATGCACGATCAGCTCGCAGTCGCTGCCGCCGCGGAACAC
>DATDLA010000168.1:0-3289 GCA_036519535.1 Methyloceanibacter sp. | reverse complement strand
CCCCGCTGTCGGCCAGAAGCGACATTGTCGATGCTCGCCTGACCGACTGGTTCAATCTTCACTTGGCCAATACTGGCTACTTTGCGTGGGGTTGTTTTGCAAAATTGTTAGCTCGAGGCTGCGATTGGGCTCGCACGCATCGTGGTGAGCCGCTCGGAAACGATCGAGACGAAGCGGGCAAAAGATCACAGGTTCACTGCAGCCACGGCGCGCTCATCGAGCGCTACCGACTTGACCAGGGCGAATACGCGATCGCCGGGGCGAAGCGCGAGCTCGTCAATGGCCTTGCGCGTCGCCAGTGCGAAAAGATGGCCATGCCCATCGAGGTCGATGGAGACGCCGGCGAGCGGACCGTCGTTGTCGGCCTCGATACCGGTGACGGTGCCGGCGAGCGTGGTGCGCACGCTGAGGTCTTGCGCCCGCGTCTTGGCGAGCGTGATGTCGGTGCCCCTGATGACGACGCGCGCCTCGCGGCCGATCGGGCCGGCGCGGCCGGTGAGCCAGATCGTGCCGGCCGGGTGCGCGATCTCGGTGAGGTCGTAGGCGGCATCGACCGCGGCAAGCCTGCCGGTGACCACCGAAGACCGGGCGAAGCGGCTTAACCCGGTGCCGCTCAGGCCAGGTCCGAGGACGTCTTCGACCGTGCCCGCCGCCGCCACATGCCCGTTGTCCAGCACTACGACGCGCGATGCGAGCCGCGCGACCTCGTCGATGGCATGCGACACGTACACGATGGGAATGCGCAAGTCGTCGCGGAGCGACTCGATCAAGGGCAGGATTTCGAGCTTGCGCTCGGTATCGAGCGAGGCGAGGGGCTCATCCATCAGCAAAATCTCGGGCGAAGCGAGCAGCGCCCGGCCCATGGCCACGCGTTGCTTTTCGCCCCCGGAAAGGCGCGCTGGCTTGCGCTCGAGCAGATGGCCGATCCCCAGCGTCTCGACCACGGGCGCGAATGGAATGGCGCTCGCGGCCTTCGGCGCAAACCAACGCCCGAACAGAAGATTTTGCCTGACGCTGAGATGCGGGAAGAGCTGGGCGTCCTGGAACACGAGCCCGACCCGGCGCCGATAGGCCGGCACGAAGATGGAAGCTTCGGTGTCCACCAGGACACGGCCATCGAGCACGATGGAACCGCGATCCGGTCGCCTAAGTCCCGCGATCAGATTGATGGTCATCGACTTGCCTGAGCCCGACCGGCCGAACAGGGCGGTAATGCCCGCGCCGTTCTCGAAGGCGACGTCGAGATTGAAGGCGCCGAGCTTCAGCGCAACGTCCACGCGGATCATGCCAGACCAGCCATCAGCCGACAGATAAAGACACCTGCGCTATATATAGCATAGCGAGGGCGCCCGATCGCTGATCGGCTCGTCGCTGCTACGGACGGCGCGGTACGACCAGCTTGGCCACGAGGATCTGCACCACTTCGTCGCGCTGATTGCGCGTGACGATGCGCGTCACTACGACCCCGCGATCCGGCCGCGACCGCGAGGGGATAATCTCCTGAACCTCGCTTTCAACGCGCAGGATGTCGCCAGGCCTGGTCGGCTGCGGCCAGGAGAGCTCCCCTCCCGCGCCGACGAGGCCGCCGGCCAGCGGCAATCCCGTCTCGACCAGCAGGCGCATGGTCATCGCCGCGGTGTGCCAGCCGCTCGCCACCAAGCCGGAGAACAGGCTGTCCTTGGCGGCATTCTCGTCGAGGTGAAACGGTTGCGGATCGAACTGGCGGGCGAACGCCTTGATCTGTGCCTCGTCGACGAGGAGCGTCTTGCTTACGAAGCGTTGCCCGACCTGAAGATCATCGAGATAGAGCAGATCCTTGCCGCCTATCTCATCCGCCATCGCCATGATCCGTCTACCGGTGGCTCGGTTGGGCTGCATCGGTTTCTCCTTCCACTCAGGGTGGCGGGCTGGGTTCACCAAAAGACCGGCATTTTCCATGATAGCAGAATGGGTCTGGCTCACTCTTCGACCTTCGTCTACGGTGCGCCTCCGGAGATGCCAAGCCGAAAGACGACCATTGCGACGACAACAACTGGCGGACGGAGAGGGCCTCAGAACTGGCTGGTCAGGCGCGTGAATCAGGCCGGCGAAGCATCGACCAGCAGCGTCTCCAGCCTCTTGTCGAGGCCGGTTGCCACCAGCAGGCCGATCGCGATCAACAGGGCGCCGAGCAAGGCCTTGCCGCCTTTGCCGGCTTCCATCAGCCGTCCGCGCCAGCGCGACAAGGCTTCGCGCGACAAGAGCCCGATGGCGATGAGCGGCACGGCAGCGCCGATGCCGAACGCGATCATGGTGATCGCCACCTGCCCGAGATTCTCGCCCTTTGCCGCGAGGATCGACGCCGCGCCAAGCGTCGGCCCGACGCAAGGGCTCCATACCGCCCCGAGCAGCAGGCCAAGCAGGAACTGACCGCTTAAGCCACGAGCGGCAAAGCCTCCGAATTGCCCTTCGACCCAGTTGCTCACCGGTCCGCCTGCGGCGGCGGCTTGGGCGCCAAGCCGCGGCACCAGAAGCAGCGTGCCGACGGCGATGAGGAGGACTGCCGACACCGGGCGAAACACGCCTGAGTCGAGGCCAGCGGCAAATCCGATGGTCGCCACGAACAGGCCAATGACGACGAAGGAGAGCGCGAGCCCGGCGGCGAGTGCGGCCGGCGCGAGACGATGCTCGCTCGCGGCGCTGCCGAGCACGATCGGCAAAAGCGGCAGCACGCAAGGCGACAGGACCGACAAGGCCCAGGCTCATGGCCGGCGCCTAGAGTGCGCTTTTCAGAAGCGCTTCGATCAAGCCGGGATTGGTCTCGCCGACCGAGCGGGCGACTTCCTCCGCGCCCTTGTACGCGATCAGCGTGCTCTGCGACTGCGCCTTGAGCGCGCGCACGTGGTCCAATGGAGCAAATCGTCATCGCCTATAAAAGGATCATTGAGGCGGCGAGGCTTTTAACGGCTGCCAACGAGCGCGAACTCGCCGACGAGGCCGAGGCGCTCGCTGAGAAGGTCGATCGGAGGAATGCTCAGAAGGGCTGTGCCCAATCAGAGAGCTTATAAGGGCGTCGGCTTCGGTCGGCGCCCTTTCTTGCTGCCGGCGCGGCGGCCTCGCCCTACACGACGCGCCGCTAGCGTGTCCGATACTTCTGCGGAGCTTCTGGGCGTCCCATACAGAAAAGCGCGTTGAAAGTGCCAGGCTCGGCGATACAGCGGCCATGATGCACTACCGGCGGATTGTAAATGCCCGTGGCATACAAAAATGGCACCGCCATTATCATTAAGATTGTCCCCATTCGACCCTC
>DATDLA010000167.1:0-2737 GCA_036519535.1 Methyloceanibacter sp. | reverse complement strand
ATTTGCGCGCGCCGGCCGGACGCCAGTCGCGGCCGTCGAGCTCGAGTTCTATGTCTCGCGCAAGACCACCAATGGCGCCTTCACGCTGCACACGCCTGAGGGTCTTTCCGACGATCCGAGCCGGCCGCTCACCTTCGGCTTTGAGGAGATGGACAGGCTCTCTCCCTTCATCGATGACGTCTACCGCATTTGCGAGGTCCAGGGTCTCCCGGTCCACACGGTGATGAAAGAGTCCGGTCCCGGCCAGTTCGAGATCAATCTGAAGCATCGCGCCGATGCGGTCGCCGCGGCGCTCGACGGCTTGCTGTTGAAGCGCGCGGTGAAGGCCGCGGCGCGAGCGCATAGCCTCGAAGCCACCTTCATGGCCAAGCCGCACCACGACTGGGCCGGCTCCGGCATGCACGTCCACCTGAGCCTCGTCGACAAATCGGGGCAGAACCTTTTTGCCGGCGATCCGATCTCGCCGCTCTTCCGTCACGCGCTCGGCGGCATGCGCGAGAGCATGGCCGACTTCATGGCCGTTTGGGCGCAGACGGCGAATGCCTACCGGCGCTATGTGCCGAAGGCCTATGTTTCGCTTGCGGCGCATTGGGGCTTCAACAATCGCACCGTGGCCTTGCGCATTCCGCGCGGTAACGGCAGCGCGACCCGCATCGAGCATAGGGTCGCCGGCGCCGACGCCAATCCCTATCTTGTGATCGCCTCGATTCTTGCAGGCGTGAGCCACGGCATTGCCAACTGGCTCGATCCGGGACCGGCCGTCGAAGGCAACTCGGAGACGGTGGAAGCGCCGCCTCTGCCCACCGCCTGGGTCAACTCGCTCGATCTCTTCCAGCGCTCGGAGATCGTTCGCGGCGCGTTCGGCGCGCCATTCCAGGATATCTTTTCTCGTCTGAAACATGCCGAGCGCAGCAATTTCGAGCGTATCGTCACCCCGCTCGATCACCTTTGGTATTCGCGTGTCGCATGAGGCTGTTATCGCGACACGCTGACGGAGATTGAATATGACCATGATCACAAAGAAGTTTCCGACCGCGGCCCTGATCGACGGCCAGTGGGTCACCTCAGCCAAGACCTTCCCGGTGTACGACCCGGCCACTGGCGCCGAAGTGGCGGCCGTCCCCGACCTTACGGCCAAGGACGCGGCCCGCGCCATCGACGCCGCCGCCAAAGCGCTTCCCGCCTGGTCGGCCAAGACGGCGAAAGAACGCGCCACCATTCTCAGGAGGTGGTTCGATCTCGTCACCGCCGAGACCGAGAGCCTGGCCCAGCTGATGACCACCGAGCAAGGCAAGCCGCTCGCCGAATCTCGCGCCGAGGTCGGCTATGGCGCCTCCTTCATCGAGTGGTTCGCGGAAGAAGGTAAGCGCGCCTATGGGCGCACCATCCCGACCACCGTCGCCTCCAAGCGCTACCTCACCATCAAGCAGCCGATCGGCGTCGTCGCCGCGATCGCGCCCTGGAATTTCCCGATCGCCATGATCACGCGCAAAGTGGCGCCGGCGCTCGCCGCCGGATGCACCATCGTGGTCAAGCCCGCGGCTGAGACTCCGCTCTGCGCCTTGGCCATCGCCAAGCTCGCGCTCGATGCCGGCGTGCCGGCAGGGGTGCTCAACATCGTGACCACCAAGGATGCGGCGGCCGTTGGCAAGGTCTTTTGCGACGATGGCCGGGTGCGCAAGCTCTCCTTCACCGGCTCGACCGCGGTCGGCAAGATGCTCTATCGGCAATGCGCCGACACGGTGAAGAAGCTCACCCTTGAGCTCGGCGGCAATGCGCCGCTTGTCGTATTCGACGACGCCGATCTTGGCCAGGCGGTGGCCGGCGCCATGGCCTCCAAATACCGTAATGCCGGCCAGACCTGCGTCTGCGCCAATCGCATCCTCGTGCAGTCCGGCATCTACGAACGCTTCGCGGCGGCCCTCGTCGAGGCGGTCAACAAGCTCTCCGTCGGCCCGGGCATGGACGCCGGCACCGCTATCGGCCCGCTGATCAACAAGGCGGCAATCGAGAAGGTCGAGACGCTCGTCGGTGACGCCGTCAAGGAGGGCGCGAAAGTCCTCACCGGCGGTACGCTCGATGCGGCCGGCCCGCTCTTCTACCGCCCATCCGTGGTGGGCGACGTGACCCCCGATATGGAAATCGTGCGCGAGGAGATCTTCGGCCCCGTCGCGGCGCTCGTGCGCTTCGACACCGAGGCCGATGCGATCAGGCTCGCCAACGACACGCCGTTCGGGCTCGCCGCCTATTTGTTCAGCCGGAATTTGAGCCGCGCCTGGCGCGTCGCCGAGAAGCTCGACGCCGGCATGGTCGGCGTCAACGAAGGCATCTTCTCGAACGAGGTCGTGCCCTTCGGCGGCGTCAAGGAATCGGGCCTCGGCCGCGAGGGCGCCGCCGAAGGCTTGGAGGAGTATCTCGAGATCAAATACATCTGCCTGGGAGCCATCGATGCATAATCGGTCACGCCCGGGCCTAACGTGGCTATCAAATGCGCTGGCGAGGTCAGCCGGTAGCGGCCATACTTGGCGGCGTACCAACCACAACCAGCAAACTGAGAGGCCGCGAGACCACCACCAGCAAGTACATGGGAGAGTGAGTATGACCGCGCACGCCAAATCTTTGACCACCTCACGCCGCTCAATTCTGAAAGGTCTCGGCGCCGCCGCGATCGGCATCAGCCTCGTCGGCAAGAAGTCCTCCGCGTGGGCTGCCGAGGAGCCGAAGCTCAATTTCTATA
>DATDLA010000166.1:0-3321 GCA_036519535.1 Methyloceanibacter sp. | reverse complement strand
GCGGCGGCCGGCTGCGACGTCATTTCGGCGACGCATAGCGCCGACAACAAAGCCGAGGCCTTGGCGATGTCGCGGGCTCTCGCGGCGCAAAGCGCCAACAACCTGCGTCGCTCCAAGGGCTGGAGCTATGTCAGCATGAGCCCCTATAGGGTGAAGCCAGACCCGTTCTGGAAGTCGGTGCGGCCGGTGGTGCCCAAGAATGTCATCTACGGGACGTTCGTCACGGCCAAAACCTACACGACCTGCTTCACCGGAGTGGTGGTGCCTTACGTCTGCACGTCCGGTTCGAAGGTCTGCGGCAACTAGGCTGTTTCACCTCCGGAACTGCGATCCGACCATTGCCGTTGTGATCCGGCGGCGCGGAGTTTCTCCGCGCCGCAAACGGCTTTTGCGCGCCTCACGCTTGCCACAACAAAGGATAAGGTGCTTTTCACGTTCCTCTGTTCTGATTGGCGGTCCGGGATTGGGTCATGACTAGCGTGATGTTTCCGCAATATACGCTGCGCGAGCGCGTGGCTGACGGCTGCATTCATGTGGTCGGCGTTGCCGCGAGCCTCGTGGCGCTGACCGCGCTCTTGATCGTGGGCGTGCAGGCGCAGGCCACGCTGTGGATCGTGAGCCTCGCGATCTACGGCTTGGCTCTCGTCGCCATGTTCACCTGCTCGGCCGGCTATAACCTTATTGTCAGGCCGAAGGTGAAGGCGGTGTTTCGCCGCCTCGACCACGCCGCCATCTTCCTCATGATCGCCGGCACCTACACGCCGTTCGCGCTGATGAAGATGGACGCAGGTTGGGGCTACACCCTGCTCGCCGTGGTCTGGACCATGGCGGCGATCGGCATCGCCATCAAGCTGTTCGCCCCGCGTTATCTCGAAGGCGTCACCACCGCGCTCTACTTGGTGCAGGGTTGGGCGGTGATCGTTGCTTGGCATCCTTTGGTGTCGGCCGTGCCGGAACGCGTGGCGTTCCTGCTCATGCTCGGGGGCGTGCTCTACACCGTCGGCGTGGTGTTCCATCTCTGGGAGCGGCTTCCCTTCCAGAATGCCATCTGGCACGGTTTCGTGCTGGTTGCCGCGAGCGTTCATTACGCCGCCGTGATCGACATCGTCGGCTCCTGAGCGGCCGGGCCAGCCCTAGCCCAAAGGCTTAACTTTCCGTGAATCGCAGGGGTGGTACAGTGCCGCCATGAGCGCATTCATGGCAGACGCTGTCGAGCGGCCCTCGGCTGAGGCCAAGCGCACCCTGTTCGCGCGACTCGCGGCACGGTTCGGCAATCGCTTCTCGACCGGCACGGCGTTGCGCGAGCAGCACGCCAACACGCTGACCTGGATCGCGACGCAACCGCCCGACGCGGTGCTCTTCGCCGAAACCACGCAAGAGGTGGTCGAGGTGGTGAAGCTTTGCGCCGAGGCCCGCGTGCCGGTGATCCCCTTCGGCACCGGCACCTCGCTCGAAGGCCACGTCAATGCACCGTTCGGCGGCGTGTCGCTCGACCTCTCGCGCATGAACCGCATTCTCGCCGTGCATGAGGAAGACCTCGACTGCGTGGTCGAACCCGGCGTGACTCGCAAAGCCCTGAACGATCACTTACGCGATCGCGGTTTCTTCTTCTCCATCGACCCCGGCGCCGATGCGAGCCTCGGCGGCATGGCGGCGACCCGCGCCTCAGGCACCAACGCCGTGCGCTACGGCACCATGCGCGACAGCGTCTTGAGCCTCACGGCGGTATTGGCCGATGGCACGCTGCTTAGGACCGGGCAGCGCGCCCGGAAATCGGCAAGCGGCTACGATCTCACCCAGCTGTTGATCGGCTCCGAGGGCACGCTCGGCATCATCACCGAGCTCACGCTGAAGCTTCACGGTATCCCCGAGACCATCCTCTCCGCAGTCTGCCCTTTCGCCACCCTCGAAGGCGCCTGCAACGCCACCATCATCGCCATGCAGATGGGCCTTCCGCTCGCCCGCATCGAGCTCGCCGACGAGGTGCAGATCAGGGCCTGCAACGCCTATTCGCATCTGACGCTGGCCGAGCAGCCGACGCTGTTTCTCGAGTTCCACGGCAGCGCGGGCGCCACGCGTGAGCAGGTCAAAACTTTCGCCGAGATCGCGGCCGAGCAGGGGGGAGGGGCGTTCGCTCACGCTGAGCGTCAGGAGGACCGCAGCAAGCTCTGGCAGGCGCGCCACGATGCCTATTGGGCGGCACGGGGCTTGCGTCCCGGCGCCGAGGTGGTGACCACCGATGTCTGCGTGCCGATCTCGGCCCTTGCCACTTGTGTCGGCGAGACGCGCGCCGACATCGACCGGACCGGCCTGCTCGCCCCGATCGTCGGCCATGTCGGCGACGGCAACTTCCATGTCATGCCGCTGTTCGATGCGGGCAGCGCTTCCGAGCGGCACGCGGTGCAGGGCTTCCTCGACCGGCTGACCGAGCGCGCCTTGCTCATGCAGGGCACCTGCAGCGGCGAGCACGGCGTGGGCCAGGGCAAGATCCGCTACGTAGCCCAGGAGCATGGCGCCGGGGTCGATGTGATGATTGCCATAAAAAAGGCGCTAGATCCGTTGAATATCCTCAATCCTGGCAAGATCTTTGCGTTACCATGACCGAACTTGCGGGCGGATTGGACCGAATAGTCCCTGGCTTTGCCACACCCCCTCGCGAATGCTCGCGATCGAGCCTAAGGCATAGACTTCCGTGAACTCGTTTCTGCTCGCCTTTACGGCAGTACTGATTTTGGTGCTGAGCGCGCTCTTCGCGGCGCCGCTCTTCATTGACTGGAACGACTACCGTCCGGTCTTTGAAATCCAGGCGAGCAAGCTGCTTGGGCGTGACGTGAAGGTCGGCGGCAAGGTGCATATGGTGCTTCTGCCGGCGCCTGAGCTCCGTTTCGATCAAGTCAAGGTGGCGGACGAGAAGGGCGGTTTCGACCAGCCCTTGCTCGAGGCAAAGTCGATCGAGGCTTGGCTCAATATCGGGGCTCTGCTGCGCGGGGCCATCGAGGCGCGCAAGATCGCGATCACCGAGCCGGTGCTGCGGCTCGCTCTGCGGAAGGATGGCACCGGCAATTGGAGCGATGTGGGCAGGGCGGGCGAAGCGCTTCCCTTCGTGCCCAAGGAGGTGCTCCTCGATCAGGTGAGCGTGAGCTTTGGGCGCGTCGAAGTCAGCCGGCCGGGCCTGCCGCCGCTCCTCGTCGATAACGTCGCCGGCGAAGCAAGCGCCGCGTCGCTGTACGGGCCTTACAAGGTGACGGCGACCTACGACTTCGCAGGCCGCCCCCAGGAGCTGCGCCTCTCGACCGGCGCGAGCGATGCCGACGGCCTGTT
>DATDLA010000165.1:0-2700 GCA_036519535.1 Methyloceanibacter sp. | reverse complement strand
GAATTGAGTGGGCAGAGGCCGCAGGTAGGGCGGCGCGGGCTGCAGAGCGTCGCCCCGAGATCCATCAAGCCTTGCGCGAAATCGCCGGCGCGCTCCGGCGGCGTCAGGCTCACGGCAAGCGCCCTGATCTCAGCCTTGGCCGCAGGCAGCGGCCTGGTGACGGCGAAGAGCCGCGCCACCACGCGCTCGATATTGCCGTCGATGGGCGTGGCCCGCGCGCCGAAAGCGATGGCCGCGATCGCCGCGGCGGTATAGCCGCCGATGCCGGGAAGGGTGCGGAGCTCGGCTTCGGTCTCAGGGAAACGACCGCCGAAGCGTTCCACCACCTCGCGGGCGCAGGCATGCAGGTTCCGCGCCCTGGCGTAATAGCCAAGCCCGGCCCAGGCCGCGAGCACCTCGCCAAGCTCCGCGGTTGCGAGCGCGGTCACGTCAGGCCAACGGCGCAGGAAGTCGGCGTAGCGCGGCAGCACCGCCTTGACCGTGGTCTGCTGCAGCATGATCTCGCTGAGCCACACTCGGTAAGGGTCTTGCGCCACGCCAGGCGCGGCGCGCCACGGCAACAGCCGCCGGTTCCGTTCGTACCAGGCAAGAAGCGCGCTGGCGTAATCTTCGCTGTGCAAATCAGGCGCTCCGGTGACATGTCTCCATCGGCGTCATGGTGTAGGATCGAGCAAGGCGAAGGCAAGGAAAGCGCTTTCGCCGTCCACCGCTAAGGACACTCGATGCCGGACAACGAGCGGAAAACATGGGTTAGGGCCACGGGCGGGGCGCGCGCCATCGGCGCCTATGTGGCGAACCTGCTCGACCCCGTTGCGCGAGCCCGCGGCTTCGCCATCACGTCGCTGTTAAGCGAATGGCCGGCGGTGGTGGGCGAGGAGCTGGCGCGCTTCACCGCCCCCGACAAGCTCGTGTGGCCACGGCGGAGCGAGGATGGGGAGGCTGCTTCCCCGCAAAGCGCCTGGCGGACCGATGGCGCAATTCTCGTGCTCAAGGTCGACGGCCCCCGCGCCATCGAGGTGCAGCACCGTGCCGAGCAGATCTTGGAGCGGGTGAATATCTATTTCGGCTACCGGGCCATCGCCCAGCTGCGCTTCCTCCAGGCGCCCCTGCCCAAGGCCAAGAACCAAGCCCCCGCGCCGGCGCCTGCAGGCGTCGAGGAGCCCTCACCTGCCCCCGGTCTTTCCGATACCGGGCTTGCCAAGGCCCTTGGGCGGCTTGGAGCCGGCGTCCGCGGCAAGACCCCGGGACCTTGAGACGCGCTTCCGCTTTTCTCGCTTCTGCCATAAAGAATTGGCCAGAGAACGGGAAACGACCGGAAAGCAAGCGAGCGGAGAAGCCAAGTGACCGAGACGACCGAAAAAGCTGCCCCCAACAGGACCTTGTATATCGTGCTCGGCCTCGTGCTGGCGGTGGCCGTCGCCGCGGGCGTCTATTACTGGCGGGGAGGCTTCGCCCAGAGCGGCGCCACAGTCGCTGACAAGGACAAGGTCGACCCCGATGTGGCGGTGCTCATGGAGCCGGGACCGCTCCCCGACATCGTCGTCGGCTCCGCCGACGCGCCCAACACCATCGTGGAATACGCCTCCATGACCTGTCCGCATTGCGCGCAGTTCCAGACCGAGGTGTTTCCGCAGCTGAAGACCAAATATATCGACACCGGCAAGGTCCGCTACATGCTGCGGGAATTCCCGCTCGACAACCTCGCCGCGGCGGCCTTCATGCTGGCGCGCTGCGCGGGCGACGACCGCTACTACCCGATGGTTGACGCCATGTTCTCCACGCAAGAGAGCTGGGCGGCGCCGGGCATCGATGCCAAGGAGAAGCTCCTGCAGATCGCCAAGCAGGCCGGCATCTCCAAGGAGGAGTTCGACAAGTGCCTAGCTGACAAGGAGCTGTTCGGCAAGATCCTGAAAACCCGCGAGATCGCCAATGACAAGTTTCAGGTCGATTCGACGCCGACCTTCTTCGTCAACGGCAAGCGGCTGAAGGGGGATCACCAGATCAAGGATTTCGAGGTGGCGCTCGGCTACGCCCCTGCCCCCGCCGAGGCGGATAAAGACAAGACCGAAGGGTCAACCCCGCCTCCGACAGGGCAATAAGCAGCCAGGAATAGGCGCCCCGATGAGACGGCCAACGCTCCTGCTGCTCCTTGCCGTCGGGGCCGCGCTTTCGGGGTGCGGCGGCGGTGCCGTCACCGCCGATGCCACCGCCGACAAGGCGCTCAATGTGCCGGCGCCCGAGGAGCTGATGGCCGACGGGCCGCTCGGCGAGCGGGTGCTCGGCAGCCCCAACGCTCCGATCACGGTCATCGAGTACGCCTCGCTCACCTGCCCCCATTGCGCCCATTTCCAGAAGGAGGTGTTTCCCAGGGTGAAAAGGGAGCTGATCGATACCGGCAAAATCCGCTTCATCGTGCGGGAGTTCCCCATCGGTCACACCTCAGGGGCCGCGGCCATTATCAATCGCTGCGCTCCCGAGGATAAATATTTCTCGCTGTTCAACGCCTTCCTGCTCCGCCAGCCTGAATGGGTGAGCCAGGAGGTGCGCCCGGACGCCATCTATTCGGTGGCCAAATCGAGCGGCATGTCGCGTGAGACGTTTGACAAATGCCTCACGAATCAAACCATTATCGATGGGCTCACGGAGGTGAAGCAGCGGGGGCGGAAATTTGGCGTGGTCGGCACGCCGACCTTTTTTGCC
>DATDLA010000164.1:0-5021 GCA_036519535.1 Methyloceanibacter sp. | reverse complement strand
ATGGCTGCGGAGAAGGCGACCACGGGGCCGCCTCCATGGCGCACATCATCGGCACTGATGGGCGAAAGGTCTTGCAGCCGCCGGCGCGTTTCGGCGACGGCGTCATCGATCAGCGCCGTGATCAGGCGGCGCGTGGTTTCGTAAAGCGCCCGCGTGCCGTCGAGGCCCGGATAGGCCGACCGCACCTCGGCGAGCGCCCGGTCGGCAAGCGGCACCTCGGCAAGCTCGGCGAAGGTGAACAGATGGGCGCGGTAGCCGTCGTCGACGTCGTGATTGTTGTAGGCGATGTCGTCGGCAAGCGCCGCAAGCTGCGCCTCGACCGAAGCGTAAGTTTCGAGCGCGAGATCCTGCTTGGCGCAATAACTGAGAATGGGCTGCGGCACTTGCCTCCCCGCCTCAGCGTTCAGGGGACCGTTGTGCTTGACGAGACCTTCCAAGGTCTCCCAGGCGAGGTTGAGCCCGTCGAAGCGTGCATATTTCCGCTCAAGCTCGGTGACCACGCGCAAGGACTGGGCGTTGTGGTCAAAGCCGCCCTCATCGCGCATGAGGGCGTCGAGCGCCCGCTCACCGGCATGGCCGAAGGGCGGATGGCCAAGATCATGGGCAAGCGCAAGCGCCTCGGTCAGGTCTTCGTCGACGCGAAGCGTGCGTGCCATGGAGCGGGCGATCTGGGCCACTTCGAGGCTGTGGGTGAGCCTGGTGCGGTAGTGATCGCCCTCATGATAGATGAAGACCTGCGTCTTGTGGGTCAGCCTGCGGAACCCGGTCGAATGCAGGATGCGGTCGCGGTCCCGTGCGTAGAGCGAGCGCGTGGGGCTTGGGGCCTCAGGCACGAGGCGGCCCCGGCTTTGGCGCTCATCCACGGCGTAAGGCGCCAAATGCCTGTCGGCTTTGCGGCTACGGTCGATTGACAAGCCCTGCCGCCACCCTATGTTCCTGCTATACCGTGCGCGAAAGCAGGCTCATGGCGAGCCGGCCAGGCACGGGCTAGCTATACCCAAGATGAGCGAACCGTCCATCACCATAAGCTCCCGCGCCGCCCGGCGCATCGCGGAGATATTGCAGGCCGAGCACGCGGCGCTGATGCGCGTCAGCGTCGAGGGTGGCGGCTGCTCCGGCTTCCAATACCGCTTCGATCTGGTGCAGGACCGGGCGCCGGACGACGTCATCGTGGAGCGCGACGGCGCCCGCGTGGTGGTCGATCCCCTCTCGCTCGGCTTCGTGCAAGGGTCTGAGATCGACTTCGTCGATGAGCTGATCGGAGCCCAGTTCAAGATCAACAACCCGAACGTCATTGCCTCTTGTGGCTGCGGCACCAGCTTCTCGATCTAGCTCTGACGTGTCATTCCCGCGAAGGCGGGAATCCAGTACTCCCGGCGTTTGTTAGCCTAGTACTGACAGCGGTTACTGGATTGCCCGGTCAAGCCGGGCAATGACAACAGGGTGGGATTGCCCTCAACTCTCACGCCATGAAAATCGCCACCTGGAACGTCAACGGCATCAAGGCGCGCATCGACGCGGCGCGGACCTGGTTCAAGGCCGCCTCGCCCGATATCGCGCTCTTGCAAGAAACCAAATGCGTCGACGATGCCTTCCCGCGGCTCGAATTCGAGGAGCTCGGCTACAACATCGCCGTGCACGGGCAGAAGGGCTTCAACGGCGTGGCGCTCCTCTCCAAGCTACCCTTCGACGAGGTGGCGCCGAGGCTCGCCGGCGACCCAGACGACGTGCAGGCGCGCTATCTCGAGGCCGTCGTCTCGGTGCCTTCGGGCGTGCTCAGGCTGGTCAATATTTATCTGCCGAACGGCAATCCGTTCGGAACGGAAAAATATGCCTACAAGCTTGCCTGGATGAGCCGGCTGCGGGAGCGGGTGAAGGGGCTGCTGCAGCTCGAAGAGCCGATGATCGTTGCCGGCGACTTCAACGTCATCCCCACACCTGGGGATGTCTACGCGCCCGCAGCCTGGGTCGACGACGCCTTGTTCCGCCCCGAGACCCGGGCGCATTTCCAGGCGCTCACCAATCTCGGCCTGACCGACGCCTATCGCGCCTGTCATGACGAGCCACATCGCTTCACCTTCTGGGACTATCAGGCAGGCGCCTGGCAGAAAAACCACGGGCTTCGCATCGACCACATGCTGCTTTCGCCGCAGGCCGCTGATCGCCTGGTCAAATGCGAGATCGACACAAGCCCCCGCGGCTGGGAGAAGCCGTCAGATCACGTGCCGGTGTGGCTTGAGCTCAGCGTTTAAGTGAAGACGTGGATGGCCCGGTCAAGCCCGGCCATGACGAGTCCTAAGGCTTGAGACCTGCGGGCCCGGCGCCCATGTCGCCGAAGCCCATGGGAGCGCCGATCTTGTCCGGCGCGGGGCCGCTCTGGGCACTTGCGTCAGAGGTCATGGCGCCGGCCGTCGTCGCACCAGGCGACGCGGCAGTCGACGACCCGCTGGAGGTAGGCATCAGCAGCTCTTCAGCCGGGGTGGCTTTGACGGTGGTGGGAACCTCGTCGACCGCAACCTGGCCGCCGAGCTCAGGCATCAGCGTCTGAGCCTCCTTGCGCATGGGGCCAGTCGACGCCCCCACCACTTCGAGGTACAGGTCCTCGATCCATTTCGGCTCCTTGCCGCTCGCCTTGGCGTTGGCATGGGCGAGCATGATCAGCGCGAGGCCGCGTGCCGGCCGCTGGTGGATCTCATCGCCGCCGCGCCACAAAATCTCGCCAAGCTTGGCCTGCGCCGCGGCATGCTGCTTCTTGGCGGCGGTCGCCAGCCAATTGATGGCAAGCCCTACATTCTTATCGACGCCGGTGCCGTCGAGATAGAGACGGGCAAGCGCGTATTGGGCATCGGCATCGCCGAAATAGCTCGCCGCGTGGCGGAAGAGATGCGCCGCGCGGATCGGATCCTGCGGCACATCGGCGGCGGGAATGCCGTCGACATAATATTTCCCGAGCGCCACGAAGGACTCGGCAACATATTTCGACACCGGACTCATGGGCGAGATGTCGGCACGCTGGTTCGCGATCTGCCGATAATAGAAGTAGGCCTTGCCCTCGTTCTTGCGCACGCCATTGCCGACAGCGTAGATGCGGGCAAGCTTGAGCTGCGCACCGAGCACGCCGTGCTCGGCGGCATATTCCAGCGCCGGCAAGGCCTCCTCGGTTTCTCCCGATTTCAGCTCGGCGACACCCTGACGATAGGCGGCAGTGGCCGAGACGAAGGGCGATGCGTCCTCGGCATGTCCGGCCGCAAGCGGCGTCGCCATCGTGGTCAGTGCCAAAGCGGCGATCAGGCTGTGCTTAAACATCTGCATAAGACGCTACTTCCACTTGACCGCCCGGGTGAGTGACGGCGCCCGTCCGCGCCGGACCGACCTCGCTCGCATATTTCCACAGATAGCCGTTCTGGAACGGGTTCGGCCGCGGCTTCCATGCCGCTTTCCGCTTATCGAGCTCAGCCTGGCTGAGCTCCACGTCGAGCGTGCCCTTCTCGGCATCGAGCACGATCATGTCGCCGTCGCGAAGAAGCGCGATCGGGCCGCCGAGCGCGGCCTCTGGCCCGACGTGGCCGACGCAGAATCCGCGCGTGGCCCCGGAGAAGCGCCCGTCAGTGATCAGCGCAAGCTTGTCGCCCATGCCCTGGCCGTAGAGCGCCGCGGTGGTGGAGAGCATCTCGCGCATGCCTGGGCCGCCTTTCGGGCCCTCATAGCGAATGACCAGCACGTCGCCTTCCTGGTAGCGGCGCGCGCTCACCGCGGCGAAGGCGTCCTCTTCGCAGTCGAAGCAACGCGCGGGCCCGCGGAATTTCAGCCCCTTCATGCCGGCGACCTTGACGATGGCCCCGTCAGGCGCGAGGGTGCCGCGCAAACCGACGACGCCACCGGTCGGCGAAATCGGATTGTCGGCGGGACGCACCACGTCTTGGTCAGGGTTCCAGGCCACGCGTGCGAGGTTGTCGGCCATGCTGCGCCCGGTCACAGTCAGGCAATCGCCGTGCATGTAGCCGTGATCGAGCAGCGTCTTCATCAGGAGCGGCACGCCGCCGGCCTCGAACATGTCCTTGGCGACGTAACGGCCTGACGGTTTCAGGTCGGCGATGTAAGGCGTGCGCTTCATCACCTCGGCGACCGCGAACAGGTCGAAGTCGATGCCGCATTCATGCGCGATGGCCGGCAGATGCAGGGCGGCGTTGGTCGAGCCGCCGGTCGCCGCCACCACGGCCGAGGCATTCTCAAGCGCCTTGCGGGTGACGATGTCGCGCGGGCGGATGTTGAGCGCGATCAGGTCCATGACCTTCTCGCCGGCGGCCATGCAGAAGCGGTCGCGGATCTCGTAAGGAGCAGGCGCGCCGGCGGAATAGGGCAACGCAAGACCGATGGCCTCTGACACGGTAGCCATGGTGTTGGCGGTGAATTGCGCGCCGCACGAGCCTGCCGAAGGGCAAGCCACCTGTTCGAGCTCGTCGAGATCCTCGGCCGACACCTTGCCCACGGAATATTGGCCGACCGCCTCGAACAGATCCTGCACCGTGACCGGGCGCCCCTTGAAGGAGCCGGGAAGGATGGAGCCGCCATAGATGAAGATCGACGGCACGTTGAGCCGGCACATGGCCATCATCATGCCGGGAAGCGACTTGTCGCAGCCGGCGACGCCGATCAGCGCGTCGTAGCAATGGCCGCGCATGGTGAGCTCGATCGAATCGGCGATCACCTCGCGCGACGGCAACGAGGACTTCATGCCCTCATGCCCCATGGCGATGCCGTCGGTGACGGTGATGGTGCAGAATTCGCGCGGCGTGCCGTGCGCCGCCGACACGCCCTGCTTGACGGCCTGCGCCTGGCGCATCAGCGAGATGTTGCAGGGCGCCGCCTCGTTCCAGCACGTGGCGACGCCGACAAAGGGCTGGTGGATCTGCTCACGCGACAGACCCATGGCGTAGTAATAGGAACGATGGGGAGCCCGGGCGGGACCCTCGGTGACGTGCCTGCTGGGCAAACGCGACTTATCGAACGTCTTGGCGTCC
>DATDLA010000163.1:0-6769 GCA_036519535.1 Methyloceanibacter sp. | reverse complement strand
ACCTTCAACAGGCGATGGTTGATCTCGTCGCGCTGCGACAGAAGCTCGTCCAGATCCATGGAGCCCATCACCGTGCGGATGTTGGTCATGGTGAGGTTGAGGATCGCCGATTCGAGGTTGTTGACCTCATAGCTCGCCTGCGCCGCGTCCATCACCTGATAGAAGGCAATGCCGTCCACCTTCACCATGGCGTTATCCTTGGTGATCACCTCCTGGCTCGGCACCTCCACCACCTGCTCCATCATGTTGAGCTTGCGCCCGACGCGGTCGATGAAGGGGATGATCAGGGTAAGGCCGGGGCGCAGCGTACGGGTGTAGCGGCCGAAGCGCTCGACCGTATAGTTCCAGCCTTGCGGCACGACTTTGACGCCCGCCGCGAGTACGGCGATGAACAGAACGAGCAGGACGAGGACGAAGATATTGAAGCCGAGCATGGCACTCTCCTAGAGGTGTCGGGCGAGCGTGTGGTGGTTAGCTATAGCAGTCGACCTTCCATCGGCAGCCGATACATGGGTGCGCGGGCCTGAGAATTTAAGAGCATCCCGCGCGCCGCTATGGCGAAATCAGCTTGGCGATCTCGCTTGCCGCGGCGCGGGCGGCGGCATCGGCGGTAGGGCCCCATTTCTTGTCAAGCGAGCCTTTGCGCACGATCCTGGTCTGTGACACCCCGCCAAGCGTATTGCCGTCGGGCCCGAAGATCGTCCAGTCGATGCGCACGCTCTGCCTTCCTGCCTTGACCGCCGTCACCTTGACGATGCCTTCCACCGAATAGACGTTGGCGGCAAGCGACGTTGCGGTCTTGACGCCGGCTGCGGACAACCTCTTGCCGAGCGCCGCGGCGAGCGCCTGCTCGCCGTCGCCAGGCGCGCCGGCAACGGCGATATAGGCGAGCGGCGCCTCTGGCTTTGCCTCAGGCTTGGCGGCATTAGGCTTGGCGGCATCCGTCTCCGCGCCCATGGCGACCGGACCAAGCCCTGCCGCCATCGCGAAGCTCAAGATGATGAAGGCGCAACCGATCGCTCTCATTCACGGCGCCGAGCGCAAGCCACCGGCTCAGCGGCCAGCAGCTTTGATGCTTCCCAAATTCCAGAGCTTGACCGTCTTGTCGCCCCCGGCGGATGCAAGCGTTTTGCCGTCAGGCGAAAAGGCAACGGCGCTGACGTTCTTGATATGGGCTTCGACTTCCTGCAGCTGCTTGCCCTCCGCCACGTCCCAGATCCTTATGCTACCATCGCCGTCTCCCGAGACGATCTCTGTCCCGTCGGGAGACATGGCCATGGAGCTGAAGCTGATGGCGGCCGATGCGCCCTTGAGGCTGCGCAACATGCGCCCAAGGGGCGCATGCAACAACATACCTAAGTCCAGCCCTTCAGCTCGCGCTCGATCAAATGCAGCAGCACGCGGATGCCGCCATCGCTGTCGTTGAGGCAGGGGATGAAGGTGAAGTGCAGGCCGCCATGATCGAGAAAGATCTCCTTGTTCTCCACGGCGATCTCTTCGAGCGTCTCGAGGCAATCGGCGGCAAAGCCCGGCGTGACGATGGCGAGCCGCTTCACGCCGTCGCGCGCCAGCGCCTCGACGGTCTTGTCGGTATAAGGCTGCAGCCACTCGGCGCGTCCGAAGCGGGACTGAAAGGTGTATCTGAGCTTGGCGCCCAGCGGCCCGAGCGCCTCGGCCAAGCGCTCCGTGGTCAGCGCGCATTGCTCAAGATATGGATCGCCCTTCTCGACATAGCTCTTGGGCAGGCCGTGATAAGAGGCGAGGATCGCCTCCGGCTCCCAGTCGAGCCCGGCAAGATGCGTTTTGATGGAGTGGGCCAACGCCGCGATATAGACGGGATCGGCGGGATAGGCCGGCACCGCGCGAACCGCCGGCTGACAGCGGATCGCCTTCAGCGCATCGAAGACCTTGTCGTTCACGCTCGCCGTGGTCGACGCCGCATATTGCGGGTAGAGCGGGAAAACGAGCAGGCGGTCGCAGCCTTGCGCGTGAAGCGCCTCGATACGCGAGGCGATGCTCGGGTTGCCGTAGCGCATCGCCCAGTCGACCACGAGATCGGGGCGGGCGGCGAGCGCCGCGGTAACGTTCTCGCTCTGCGCGCGGGTGATGGTGCGCAAGGGAGATTCGTCGAGCGCCTCGTTCCACACCGACCGATACTTGGCGCCGCTTTTCGACGGCCGCACGGTGAGCACGACGACATTGAGAATCGCCCACCACAGCACGCGGTTGGTCTCGATGACGCGGCGGTCGGAGAGAAACTCCTTGAGGTAGCGGCGCACCGACCAATAGTCGGTGCCGTCAGGCGTGCCGAGATTGACGAGGAGCACGCCGATTTTGCCAGCGGCCTCTCCTTTGGCGCCAAGGCGCGCGCCGTCCGGCGCGAAGCCCTTGGCAGGCGGTCTTTCGTTCATGCGGGACACTCCATCACGCTTAGATAGAGCATCGCGGGATAAGCGCCTAGTGCGCTACCGGGAAAAGCGAGGAATCCGGCCTAAAGGCGTCGGCTTGCCTCAGTGGGTAGCTCCGGTGCGGCCCTGATCTTCCTCGCGCACATGCATCAGAGCCATGATCAAGAGATAGGCAAGAAAGTTGCGGCCCTGGCTGTGGGCAATCACAATCAACGTTTCCAGAGCTTGCTCGAATTCGGCGAGACTTGAATCGCGCGCAAGCCGCCCGGTGGGGACGCTGATGTCCTCCTCAGTCATAATGGGCCACTCATCTCGGAGGTCGCTTGAGCCCCTGATTCCATTTCCATATTGTCATGAAAGAATGGTGGATGGGATTGACACTGATCATGGACGACTTGACCTCGCTTAAGAGGGGCGAGACAGTGGCGGACAATTCTGGGCTGTATAACGGGCGCGAAATGGACTTACGGGTTCGATCTGACCTTCTTCCAGCTGGGAGCATCGGGCCGGAGCACCGCGTCAGGGCGTTCACCTTAGCGGGCCTGCGCGACCTATTGCGGGACTATGGCGTCGAGCATGGTCCAATTCTCGAGGAAGCCGGGCTGTCTGCCGAGGGGGTTGACGACCATCTTGCCTGGATCTCGCTGCAAAAGCTCGCCGACGCTCTCTCCGTGGCCGCGCGTGTCACCGGCGACCGCTATTTCGCCCTTAAACATGGGTCGAGGGGACGCTTCACCAGCAATCCGCTTGGCTATCTCTTGACCAATGCTCCGGATCTGAAGACGGGGTTGCGGTACTTCGCCCGCTTTCACCCCGTGCTTGCCACCAACCATCTCGAATTCGTGGAGAGCGCTGGCCTGGGCCGCGTCGAGTGGTCCTATCCGGTCACCATGTCGAACGTCACCCAGCTCACCGATTTCGTGTTGATGCGCTTGGTGACGCGGATCCGCGGCGCGGCGGGAAGCGCCTGGCGCCCCGTCGCGGTCGGCCTGACCCACCGCCAACCCGCGGATACCTCCGAATACGAACGCCGCCTTGGACCCCGCATCTCCTTCGATCAACCGTTGAACAGCATCACCGTCGCCGCCGCGACGCTCGCGCTGCCCATGCCCAACGCCGACCCGCAGCTGTTCCACCTCGTCAAGCGCTTCTGCGAAGAGGAGATCGAGCGGCAAAAATCCACGAACCATCCACTGAACGGGATTCGCGAGGCGATGATACGCTGCCTCCACCAGGGCAGCTTCGGTCCACAGCATGTCTCCAAGGAGCTCGGCCTCACGCCGGGCAGCCTGCATCGCCGGCTGAAAGCTGAAGGAACATCCTTCCTGCGCTTGCTTGACGACACCAGGCGTTGCCTGGCCCATCGCTATTTGCTGGAGAGCTCGCTAAAGCTTACCGATATCGCCGCGCGGGTCGGCTACTCCGAGCTCAGCGCCTTCAGCCGCGCGTCGCGCCGCTGGTTCGGCACCAGTCCGCGCTCCTTCCGCCGCCGTTCGCCTAATCTCGAGGCCGCGGCTTGAGCAGCGCCTCGGCATCTTCAAGAATCTGCGCGTGATCGAAGGCAAGCTCGACGCTCCGCCAATCGTCGATCCATTCGGCGCCGGCGGCGTCGGAGCCGGCCTTTGGGGTGACAGCGCGGGGCAATATCGTCACAAAGGCGACGCTGACCGCATGGCCGCGCGGGTCGCGTTCCGGATCGGAATAGACTCCGACGAGACGGAGCACATCAACCTTGATGCCGGTCTCCTCTAGCGCCTCGCGCCGGCAAGCGTTCTCCACCGTCTCGCCGATTTCGACGAAGCCGCCGGGAAGGGCGTAGCGGCCAGCGTAAGGATCGTGACCCCGGCGGATCAGGAGCACGTGGGCCTCGGCATCGAAAATCACGCAGTCCGTGGTGAGCGCGGGCGTTTTCGGCAATGCCATCGCAGGCTCGCGGGGGGCCGCGCCTTTTATGAGCTTTTCGGCTGCGGCACGATGCGGATATAGGGCCTCGGCGCCTTCCAGCCTTGCGGGTAGATGGTCTTCGCTTCCTCGTCCGACACCGAGCCGGCAATGATCACGTCTTCGCCATTCTTCCAATTGACCGGCGTCGCCACCCGGTGCTTGGCGGTGAGCTGCATTGAGTCGATGACGCGCAGCACCTCGTCGAAGTTGCGGCCGGTGGTCATCGGGTAAACCAGGATCAGCTTGACCTTCTTGTCCGGACCGATGACGAAGACGTTGCGCACCGTCTGGTTGTCCGCGGGTGTCCGTCCCTGCGACGTGCCTGACGTGCTCGCCGGCAGCATACCGTAGAGCTTGGCGATGGAAAGGTCGGGGTCGCCGATCATCGGAAAGTTCGGCGCGAAGCCTTGGGTCTCCTTGATGTCGTCGGCCCACTTCGCATGGAGGTCGATCGGATCGACACTGAGACCAATGATCTTGACGCCCCGCTTGTCGAACTCAGGCTTGATCCTCGCCATGTAACCGAGCTCGGTCGTGCAGACCGGGGTGAAGTCCTTGGGGTGCGAGAACAGCACGCCCCAGGAGTTGCCGAGCCATTCATGGAACCGGATGTGGCCTTGCGTCGTGTCGGCCTCGAAATCCGGGGCGATATCGCCGAGTTGGAGTGCCATCTTACTCTCCGCTGATTGATGACGGGGAAGGGCCGGCGCCTGGCCAAGCCCAATAAACTCACCCGAAAATTAGGATGCTGTGCTCCCCCGCTTCAATCGGGGACCTCAAATAGAAACGCCCTATTCATAGTCTAGCAGAAGCCGAGCATGGCATACCAATATTGCCACTTGACGCGCTATTGCCAATGCGATTGGAGCCCGCGAAACAAAATCCTGCGGGGGAGGCTGGCGCGTCTCAGAACGGCCGCGCCGGCCCCAACGAGGCGGCGAACAGGGTCGCGCCAAACAAGAGGATCAGGGCCGAGCCGCCGAGGGTGCAGATCGTCCACACGGCATCGGCAAAGGCGCCGCTCCTGCCGCCGAGTTTCAACGCGAGCTCGCGCGAGCCGAGCGCAAGCGTCGCCAGCACCGCGACGGTGATGGCTGTGCCGATCGCCATGGCGAAGGTTGCCGCCACGCCGGCCCAGAACACCCCTTGCGTCAGCGCAAAAATGAGCACGAGGATCGCGCCGGTGCATGGTCTGATGCCGACCGAGAACACCACGGCAAGGACCTTGCGCCAGGAGAAAGGCCCGGCCAGCTCGCGCGCATCGACGATATGACGGCAGGCCTCGCCCTCGGCATGATCGTGATGAGCATGGCCATGATGGTGGTGATGATCGTGCTCGCCGTGAGCGTGATCGTGCCCGGTATGGCTCGCATGCGCCTCGGCCGCGCGCGACCCCTGCCAGCGCCGGAAGATGGCGAGGAACTGCGTCCCGAGCAGCCAAGCGCCGACCAGCGCGATCAGCGCGTAGCTCACCATCTCGAGCTGGTTCGACCAGGCATTGATCTGTAGGCCCGAGGCGTTCAGCGCAAAAGCAAGGATGCCGACGAGGGCAACGGCCGTCAGCGCCTGCAGCCCCGCGGCGATGAAGGAGATGATCACGCCGCGACGCACGGTCTGCTCGTTGGCCACGACGTAAGACGAGATGACCATCTTGCCGTGGCCAGGGCCGACGGCATGCACGACACCGTAGAGGAAGGAGAGCGCGGCAAGCATCACCGCGCCGGCCATGGCATTGTCGCCTTTGAGACTCTTGACCCCGGTGGCAAGCTCCCGCTGCATGCTTTGCTGCGTGCGCAAGACCCAGCCGAAGATCCCGCTAAAGGCTCCTGGCGATTGCTGCGCGGCGCTTGGGCTCGCGAACGCCGGCGGCTGCTGCGCGGAACTTGGAGCCCCGAATGCGGAAGGCGGCACCGCCTGCGCGCTCTCGGCAGCCATGGGATCGATCGGCTTCAGTTCGGCATGGGCGCTGCCGGCGAGCACCGCCAGCATGATGACGCCGAAAAGAGTGATGAGCGCGGAAGCCCCGCCCGCGCGCATTAGGATGGTGCGTCGCTGCATTTGACCATCACCGTCTGCGCGAATTGCGAGCCGAAATTGCTATTCGGCCCGAGCTGACTGAAAAAGGCCTCGCTCAGAGCCTTCGCGTCCTCCTCCGATTCGGGATCGGGCTTCTTGATCTCCGCGCTGCAGCCTTTGGTCGCGGCGCCGGACAATTTCACCGGCTGCTCGGTGGCGAAGCCGAAGGCGACGAAGAAGGACGGGTCGTACACATCGAATTGAACGTCCTTGCCGCGGGGGTCTAGCGGCGTCGCGAGCGGCAGCGTGAAGTGGAGGGTGAGCAGGCTCTTGTCGTAGTCGAGCGAATAGTTCTCCGGCGGTTTCAGCGGGAGATTGTCGCCGTCGCCGATATGGACGAA
>DATDLA010000162.1:0-2325 GCA_036519535.1 Methyloceanibacter sp. | reverse complement strand
CCCGAAGAACAGAAGACGCGCATTTACGCGCTGATTGACCGCCACATAGAGGAGGCCATCAACAAAGAATGGCCGGCGATGGCGCGACAGCGAGCGACCCTCTCGACCTTGCGAGCAAATGCTCTGATCGAGGCATTGCATGACGTGCTAACCCTAAAGCCTGCCGATGACAGCCAGCGAACCGCACAGCCCGAGATGGTGAAAGCGCTCCAAATGGCGCTGGAAGCGAGGCGCCAGCGCATTGTTGTCAGCCAATCTGCCGTCGGCACGGTTACGTGGGCGGGGATTCTGCTTCAGGGACTCTGCACGTTGGTCGCTATTGCCATGGTTCACAGCGACAACCGGCTTACCTGCGCTATAGCATTGACCCTCTTTGCGACAGGCATTGCTCTGTCGCTATTGTTGATCGCCGCTTACAGTCGTCCATTTACGGGTGAAATTTCCGTCAGACCGGACCTCCTGAAGCAAGTCAAGACAAGCGGGGCCACGCCGTGAAAGCCAGCCGCTCGCAATGTCTGTTCTGGGTCGACTGAGGCGATTTCCGCCTTTGAGCGAACGCGGTACCCCTAGTCCAGCACGTTGTTATTTTTCAGCGGCTATGACGCGGAAGAGCGCTTCGCGGTCGGGCGCGCTGCGGACCTTCCGTAACGTTTCTGTGTCCCGGAGCGCCCGGGCGACGCAGGCGAGTGCATTGCCCTTGGCGCTATCGCCCGCTTCCGGAATCAGCAGCAACACGACGATGTCCACCGGCTCGCCGTCGATGGCGTCGAAGTCGATGCCGTGGCGGAGGCGGGCGAAAAGTGCGAATGGCGTCTTTAGGCTTGGCAGGCGCGCGTGGGGCAGCGCCACGCCGTTGCCGACGCCGGTCGAGCCAAGCTCCTCGCGCTTGGCGATCTCGCGCACGACCTCGTCCACGGCCAAGCCTGCTTCGGCCGCGGCTTCCGTTGAGAGCTGCTCAAGCAGGCGGCTCTTGTCGCTCGCCTTGACATCGATCATGACCTGAGTGGGCGAAAGGAAATCGCTGATCTTCATTGCTGCTCCAGCTTGCATTCGCGGGTTGGTCGAGGCGGGACTTTTCAGTCCGGCGCCTTCAGCCGATAGCCAATGCCGGTTTCCGTCAAAATGTACTGTGGCCGCGCCGCGTCTGGCTCGATCTTGTTCCTGAGCTGCCTGACATAAACGCGGAGATATTGCGGGTCGATGCTTGTAGACCAAAGTTCCTTGAGCAGGAACCTATGAGTCAGCACCTTGCCCGCGTGCTGAATCAGGAGGCGCAGCAGCTCATACTCCTTCGGCGAAAGCTTCACGTTCTCGCCGCCAACCTTGACGCTGCGGCGCACGAGGTCGACCGAGAGCTCCCCAATCTTGAAAATTGGGCGCTCGCCTTGCACCTGCAGCTGATGGCGCAGCGCCGCGCGGATGCGGGCGAGCAACTCCTCCATGCCGAAGGGCTTGGTCACGTAGTCGTCGGCGCCCTGGTCGAGGGCCGCGACCTTGGCCACCTCATCGCCGCGGCTCGACAGCACGACGACGGGCAGGTCTTCTCTCGCTGCGCGAATCTGGCGCAAGAGCTCAAGCCCCTGCATATCGGGAAGGCCGAGGTCGAGGATCACAAGATCGGGCTTGTCGGACATGAGCTCAAGAGCGGCCTTGGCGTTTGAGGCATCCATGGTCCGATAGCCTTGGGTCTCGAGCCCCATGCGCAGCAATTTGCGGATCGGCGGCTCGTCATCGACCACCAGAACCTTGAGGGGAGCCGCGCTCATGCCGCGGTGTCCAGCCGAGCCGCGGGCTTGGGGACCGGCAGGGTGATGGTGAACACGGCGCCGGGCCGGTCGGTACGGTTGGCCGCGGCGATCGAGCCGCCCATTGCTTCAATGAAGCCGCGGGAGATCGCCAGCCCCAGTCCGGTGCCGGCGCGAACCTGATCCTGCTTCTCGGCGCGATGGAACTTGTCGAATATGCGATCGATCTCCCCGGGCGGAATGCCGCTGCCCTCATCGACGATCTGGAGCTTGACGGTCTCCGCCTCCTGCCAGCTTTGGATCAGCACCGTCGTCTGGCGCGATGCATATTTGGCGGCGTTGTCGAGGAGATTGAACAAGACTTGCTCGAACAGGACCGGATCGAGCTCGAGCATTGGCAGGTCTTTGGCGATATCGACCTCCACGCGGTGGTGAACCAGGACTTTTCTAGCACGTTCCAGCACCGAGCCGACGATCTCGCCGATATCGTGCCGCGCCGTATTGGGCTTGATTGAGCCCGATTCTAGCCTCGTCATGTCGAGCAGATTGGCGATGAAGCGATTGAGCCGCTCCGATTCCT
>DATDLA010000161.1:0-2468 GCA_036519535.1 Methyloceanibacter sp. | reverse complement strand
CGGCGAGGCGCCGGAAGGCGACAACGACGACGACGACGATAAGTAGACGTCAAAGGTGCGCCGCATAAGCCGGCGCGCCTTCATTTCCCAAAATCCCGCGTTGAACGAAAAGGCTTAGGCTGCGGCTTGGCCCGCGCTCTCGCCCTGCTCCTGCACCGGACCTGAATCGAGGCCGCGCGCGGCTTCATCGCGATCCACCAGCTCGATCACGGCCATGGGTGCCGAATCCCCATAACGGAAGCCTGCCTTCAACACGCGCGCATAGCCGCCGGCCCGGTCGGCGTAACGGGGCCCAAGCGTCCCGAACAGCTTCGCCACCATGGCCTCGTCGCGAATTCGCGACATGGCGAGCCGCCGCGCATGCAGATCGCCTCTCTTGGCGAGCGTGATCAGCCGGTCGGCCACGCGGCGGAGGTCCTTCGCCTTGGGCAAGGTGGTCACGATCTGCTCGTGCTTGATCAGGGCGCATGCCAGGCTCGAGAACAATGCCGAGCGATGACTGGCTGTACGATTGAGCTTCCGGCCCGCGTTGCGGTGACGCATTTTGAGTAACCCCTAACTTCAAGCTTCCGATCAGTAATGATCCTCAAAGCGCTTGGCGAGCTCTTCGATGTTCTCAGGCGGCCAGTCCGGCACTTCCATGCCGAGATGCAAGCCCATGGAGGCGAGCACCTCCTTGATCTCGTTCAGCGACTTGCGGCCGAAATTCGGAGTCCGCAGCATCTCGGCTTCCGTCTTCTGGATGAGGTCGCCGATATAGACGATGTTGTCGTTCTTGAGACAGTTGGCCGAGCGCACCGACAGCTCGAGCTCGTCGACCTTCTTGAGCAGCGCCGCGTTGAACACAAGCTCCGGCTGCCGCTCGAAGGGCATTTCCTTCTTCGGCTCCTCGAAATTGACGAACACCGAGAGCTGGTCCTGCACGATGCGCGCGGCCAAAGCCACGGTGTCCTCGGGCCGCACCGAGCCGTTGGTCTCGATTTCCATGGTGAGCTTGTCGTAGTCGAGGATCTGGCCTTCGCGGGTGTTCTCCACCCGATAGGAGACCTTGCGCACCGGGCTATAGAGCGAGTCGACCGGGATGAAGCCGATCGGCGCGTCGTCCGGGCGGTTGCGCTCGGCCGGGACATAGCCCTTGCCGGTTGAGGTGGTGAACTCCATGCGGATCGCCGCGCCCTGGTCGAGGGTGCAAATCACATGATCCGGGTTGAGGATCTCGATGTCGGCGCCGGTCTCGATGTCGCCGGCCTTGGCCACGCCTGGTCCTTCCTTCTTCAGCACCATGCGCTTCACGCCCTCGGCATGCTGGCGGAGCGCGATCTCCTTGATGTTGAGGATGATGTCGGTGACATCCTCGCGCACGCCGGCGATCGAGGAAAACTCGTGCAGCACGCCGTCGATATGCACCGAGGTGATCGCCGCGCCTTGAAGCGAGGAGAGCAACACGCGGCGAAGCGCGTTGCCGAGGGTAAGCCCGAACCCGCGCTCGAGCGGCTCAGCCACGACGAGAGCGAAACGCTGCGGGTCGCGGCCCAAAGAGACGTTGAGCTTGGTGGGCTTGATGAGATCTTGCCAGTTTTTCTGCAGCACCTGGAGGGCCCTTTCCTGGTCCTTAAGCGGGGCCGCCTGCCCCAGCTTGCGAGAATCCGCGTGCAACATGATGATGCTTAACCTTCCCTAGACACGCCGCCGCTTGCGCGGCCGGCAACCATTGTGCGGGATCGGCGTCACATCGCGGATGGTGATGATGGTGAAGCCCGCGGCCTGCAGCGCGCGAAGCGCCGATTCACGGCCGGAGCCCGGCCCGCGAACCTCGATTTCGAGATTCTTCATGCCGTGCTCCATGGCCTTCTTGCCGGCGTCCTCGGCTGCGACCTGCGCCGCATAGGGCGTGGATTTGCGCGATCCCTTGAATCCCATAGCCCCGGCCGACGACCAGGAGATGGTGTTTCCTTGCGCGTCGGTTATGGTGATCATGGTGTTGTTGAAACTTGCGTGCACATGAGCGACGCCGGAGGTGATGTTCTTCTTTTCCCGGCGGCGAACGCGTGTCTTGTCTTTGGCCATGCTTTATTCCCGCATCTTTACAAATTGGCTCCGGCCGAAGGTCACGCCCCAGCCGCGCTCGATTGAAACTCTTACTTCTTCTTGCCTGCGATCGGCTTGGCCGGACCTTTGCGCGTGCGCGCATTGGTGTGGGTCCTCTGGCCATGCACCGGCAAGCCGCGTCGGTGCCTGAGGCCGCGATAACAGCCAAGATCCATCAATCGCTTGATATTCATCGCGACGTCGCGCCGAAGGTCGCCCTCGACCATGTAGTCCCGGTCGATCACCTCGCGAATCTGGATGATCTCAGATTCGGTGAGCTGGCTGACCCGCCGCTCCGGCGGAATGTTCACTTTGCCGCAGTGCTGCTTGGCAAAGGTGTCGCCAATGCCGTGGATATAGGTGAGCGCCACCTGCACCCG
>DATDLA010000160.1:0-4188 GCA_036519535.1 Methyloceanibacter sp. | reverse complement strand
TTCACGCCTTCCGCCGGCGTTCCATCAACCGCCAAATCATGGGGGTAAAGATCAGCTGCATGGCGAGCGGCATCTTGCCGCCAGGGCAGACGATGGTATTCGCTCTCGACATGAAGCTCTCGTTGAGCATCGAGAGCAGATAGGGAAAATCGACGCCTCTCGGATCGCGGAAGCGGATCACCAGCATGCTTTCATCCTGACTTGGGATATGCCGCGCGGTAAAGGGGTTGGATGTGTCGACGATCGGCACGCGCTGGAAATTGACCTGCGTCTCGGAGAACTGCGGACAGATGTAGTTTATGTAATCGGGCATGCGGCGCAGGATGGTCTCGACAATCGCTTCTTGCGTTTGACCGCGCGCGCTCTTGTCGCGATGCATTTTCTGTATCCACTCGAGATTGATCGACGGAACGATGCCGATGAGCAGGTCGGCGTGGCGGGCGATGTTCACTTTCGCCGTCTTCACCGCGCCATGGGGGCCCTCGTAAAACAGAACGTCGCTCCCGGCGGGAAGGTCGTCCCACGGGGTGAACATACCGGCCTTCAGTCCATGGGGCCGAGCGTCCTCCTCATTGTGCAGATAGCGGCGCACCTTCCCACTGCCGCACTCGCCGTACTGCCGGAAAAGCGCCTCCAATTCTTCGAAGAGATTCGAATCAGGACCGAAATGACTGAAATTGGCGTAGCCCTGACGCTGCATATCGATCATCTTTTCCTGCATCGTCTCCCGGTCGTAGCGGTGGAAGGCATCGCCCTCCACGATCGCCGGGACCACGCCTTCGCGCCGGAAGATCTCCTCGAAAGTCGTCCGCACGGTGCTTGTCCCGGCGCCCGAAGAGCCGGTGATCACGATGATGGGGTGCTTGACCGACAAGAAACGAAGCCCTCGGGAAGGTGCGCGATTGCGCTTTGCGACTATACCCGGTTTCGCTGCCCGAGGAGGGTCGAGCCGCTTGTGGCGAGCCTTTCGGCTTCTGCCAGCACCCGATATCTGAGCAAAGATTTCTAAACCCCCTGCGCAGGCTTAAGTCTTTGCTTGCAAAGGCCACATTTTGCGCTCATTGGCCTTGCAGATTAAGGTTGAGTTGCGGGCGGCGCTGCCGTCACTATCGCGCTCCGCTAGGATCGCGCGAACTGGCCAGAAGCCTAAATCGAGACCATGTCGGCAGAGCTTGCCTTCAATCGAAGCGTTGATGTCGACTACGGCGTGGCCGAGGAGGTCGCCCCGCAGGTGCGCCGCATCGTCGCCAACAATCCTTCGCCCTATACCTTTCTCGGCACCAATACTTATATCGTGGGCCGCGGCCGCGTGGCCGTCATCGATCCCGGTCCGGCCTGCGAGCAGCATCTCGCCGCCATCGTCGAGGCGACCCGTGGCGAGCGAGTCACCCACATCCTGATCACCCACAGCCATCGCGATCATTGCGACGGGGCGCGGGGCTTGCAGGCGCTGGTCGGCGGCGAGATCTTGAGCTTCGGCCCGACCGGCACCGAGCGCGGCGCCGGCGCCCCAGGCCTCGGCGAGGCCTTCGTCGATCCAGCCTTCCAGCCCGACCGGACGGTTCAGGACGGCGACGTGGTGAAGACCGGCGGCGTCGCCCTCGATGTGCTGCACACGCCAGGCCACGCGCCTGACCATCTCTGCTTTGCGCTCGTTGGCCAGCGCACCGTGTTCACCGGCGATCACGTGATGGGCTGGAACACCACCGTCATCGCCCCGCCGGAGGGCAGCATGGCGAAGTTTCTCGCCTCATTGGAAAAGCTCTTGCCGCGGCACGACAAGGTGTTCCTGCCCGCTCATGGCGGCCGCGTCCAGACGCCGCAGCGCGTGGTCAAGGCCTACATCATGCATCGGCAATGGCGCGAGCAGACGATCCTCACCTGCCTCGAGGACGGCGTCTCGACCATCCCGCGCATCGTCGCCAAGATCTATGGCGATCTCGACGCCGACCTGAAGGCGGCCGCTGCGCTCTCCGTGCTCGCCCATCTTGAGCACATGATCAGTCGGGGCTTAGTAAGGGAAACCGGCCAAACGGGCCACGACGCTCAGCCGGCGGCTGGGACTGAGGCTGGTCTTGCGAGCGTCTATTCCGTTTCGCCCGGCGCTTCTTCACCGGCTTCTTCTTGAGCTGCGGCGCCGTGCCGGCCTTCGGCGCCGGCTCGGCTTGTTCCAGTCCGGTCTTTTCGCCCTTCTCCAGCGCGGCCTTCACTTCCGCAAACAGCTCGCGGATATGCTCGGCATTGGCGCCGAGATCGTGCATGCCGTAGCGCGACGCCGAGCGGACATCGATGAAGGCATGGGTATCGTCGCCGGTGACGCGGATCAGCGCATCGTCGGTGTAACCCATGATCATCGTGCGGTTGGTGGCCTCGATGCGGCCCGGCTCTTCCGCGGGAGGCTCGTTCAGCACGATGGTCCATCCCAGCCGCTTCACCGCCTCGTGCACGATGTCGAAGGTCTCGGTCACCGAGCGCTCGAGCTCCATAGGGCGAATGTCGGGATAGCCCTTCTCCTGCTCTTCGGCGGCGGCAAGATCAGGCTCGACGATGCGATTGGCGTCGGCAGGCCGCATGGCGGCAAGCTGCTTGAATTGCATCGGCGCCCGGGGCGTCGTCTCGATGTCGTTGAGGCGCGGCAACAGGAAGAAATCGGAGAGATAGAAGAGCGGCACCGCGAGCCCGATGAGCGCAATGGCGATGCCGGTGAAGGCCTGTGCCGCGCCGATCTGGCCGCCGAACCAGATGCGGATAAGCCCGACGACCGCGACGACGATGGCGAGGAACAGGCCGCCGATGGACACCGTGAGCAGGTTCATCGCCGCGGGCGTGGCGAGCGTGCCGAAGCGGTGCAGGAGCACGGTCAGGACGAGCAGCTGCAGGAAGAAGAGCGCCATGCGGCGCGCCCACAGCCCCTCATGCACGGTCTTCTGCAGATAGATCGCAACCACGGCTTAAGCCCTCGCAAGCCCACCCGCCGGAGGCCGGCGGGTCACCATGCTTCACCCTGTTTCGCTGTCAACCCCTCGCTGGCAACATTGAAGACCGACGTTAAATCGAGGAAATGGCGGGTTTGGGGCCTGACCGCCCGGTGAGGGGAACAAGCCTAACGAATCCTAAACTTCTGCCTGTGATCCTGCGGCTGGAAGCCCCCTCGCCCCTAGGCGAAGAGGCCGGCGTGATCAGGATCGGTTGGCGTACATGCCCTCTCGTCGGCGCGCGTTCAACGCGCCCTTTGCAGTGCTGATGGGCCTTGCGCTCACCCCGCTTGGCGGCTGCACCTATGAGCAGGAAGGGCCGCCTGACGCCCATTTCGAGAAGTTCGACGCCAAGCCTCCCAAACTCGACAAGGTGACGGTCTGCCATGCTTATGGCTGCAAGGAACAGACGGCCTTCACCTTCGCGCATGCCGACATCGCCGAGATCTCCGCGCTGATGGCGCGGGTGCCGCGCAACGATAGTCCGGCGGAGGAACGCAGGGCCATCGCTTACGCCATTGCCTGGATGGAGCGGCGCGTCGCGCCAAGCGTGGGCACGGCAAGCGACCGCGCCAGCATGGATTTCGGCGGCTCAGGCGATTCCACCCAGCAGGATTGCGTCGACGAAGCCACCAACACCACGAGCTATCTTCTCGTGCTCGAACGCCACGGGCTCATCAAGCATCACGCGGTGGAAAGGCCCTTCGCCAAGGACAGCCTGACGCACTGGACGCATTGGGCTGCGGTGATCAGAGAGACCGACAACGGCGAACGCTTCGCCATCGATTCCTCGGCGGGCGCCAATGGCGAGAACCCCACGGTGCAGGCCGCGGCAAGCTTCTACGTGCCGGACAGTTACGCGGACCGAGCGCCGCCGGAAACCGGGCTCGCCACCGCCGATGCGGAGGCGCCGCGGCAAGGCGGCGATGGTCTCGCCGGCATGCTTGAGCGCATGCAAAGCCTCGGCTATGCCGACAGCCCAACCGGGTCGTCACGCTGAAATTTCGACAAGCTCGCTGTTGAGGAGCTGAAGCGCAAGCTCGATCGGGCTGAACGAGCGGCGGTGATGGGTGCACACGCCGTGCTTCTTGATGGCGCGGGCGTGCTCAGGCGTGCCGTAGCCCTTGTTCTGTTCCCAGCCATAGCGCCGGTAGCGGCGCGCAAGCTTCATCATCATGCGGTCGCGGGTGACCTTGGCCACGATCGACGCAGC
>DATDLA010000159.1:0-3112 GCA_036519535.1 Methyloceanibacter sp. | reverse complement strand
CAACCTCGTTCTTCGGCACGGGCTGCGTGGCGCATGTGTCCATGGCGCACCCGGTCTCTCCCCGCTTGCGTATTCACCTTGCCCAGGCCGCGGAAGCTGAAGACATCTCGTTCGCCCGCGAGGGCACCTATGTGTGCATAGAGGGGCCGCAATTCTCCACGCTCGCCGAGAGCATGACCTACAAAAACCTCGGCTATTCGGTGATCGGCATGACCAACATGCCCGAAGCCAAGCTCGCGCGCGAGGCGGAGATTTGCTACGCGACGGTCGCCATGGTCACCGATTTCGACTGCTGGCACCCGGACCACGATGCCGTCACCGTCACCGACATCATCAGGGTGCTGATGGCCAATGCCGAGAAGGCGGCGCGGCTTGCGAGTCGGCTGGCACGCGATTTTCCGCGTGAGCACGAGCCGTGCCCCATCGGCTCCGACCGGGCGCTCGATACCGCGATCATCACGGCGCCCGAAGCGCGCGATCCGGAACTCGTCAAGAAACTCGATGCGGTGGCCGGCCGGGTGCTTGGGCGCGCCTAAGCCTCAGGGCGTTGGCGTTGGGGGTGTCGGCACATGCACGCCGATGGCCGCCAAGATCACGCCCACGATGGCCGCGATCAGGCTCGCCGGCAGCATGAGGATGATCATCGCCGGGATCGAGGCAATGCTCCACTTCACCAGGATCATCACGATCCGCCAAAATGGCACGTCGATATCGCGGATGGTGACCAAATTGCCCATTTCGTCGGTCATGGTATTCGCCCCCTCTGGTTCGGCGGTCGGAGCTAGCCAGCCGCGCATGGTTCCACTATAGGCACTGAAGCTGGCGGCCCCGCTCGCCAACATCACGGAGATCCTCGTATGAGCTTGACCGAAGACATCGATCTCAAGGACCTCGTGCGCACGATACCCGACTATCCGAAGCCCGGCATTATGTTCCGCGACATCACCACGCTGCTCGGTCATGCCAACGGCTTGCGCGCCTGCATCGAGCGGCTGGTCGCGCCCTTCACCAACCGGCGCATCGAGTCGGTGGCCGGCATCGAGGCCCGCGGGTTCATCCTCGGCGGCGCCGTTGCGGATAGGCTTCGCTGCGGCTTCGTGCCTATCCGCAAGAAGGGCAAGCTCCCCGCGAAGGCCATCGGCCAGGAGTATGAGCTGGAGTACGGGATCGATATCATCGAAATTCACGAGGATGCCCTGAAGCCAGGCGAGCCGGTGCTGCTCGTGGACGACCTCATTGCCACCGGCGGCACGGCTGAGGCTGCGGTCAAATTGCTGCGCAAGCTCAATGCCGAGGTGGTGGGTGCTGCCTTCGTCATCGATTTGCCCGATCTCGGCGGCTCGACCCGCCTCGCCGAGCTCGGGATCGAGTGCCACACGCTGATGGCCTTCGAAGGGGACTGACGCCAGGCCCATGAATATCGACGGCAAGCATTATCGTACCATCTGGCTCAATGCTGACGGCTGGTCGGTCGAGATCATCGACCAGACCAGGCTGCCCTTCGCCTTCGAGACCGTCACGCTCCGCACGCTCGAGGACGCGGCGCGGGCGATCTCCACCATGCAGGTGCGCGGCGCGCCGCTGATCGGGGCGACCGCGGCTTACGGCGTGTGCCTCGGCTTGCGCGACGACCAGTCCGACGAGGCGCTCGAGCGCGCCTGCGAGACTCTCGCCGCCACCAGGCCGACCGCCATCAATCTCCGTTGGGCGCTCGATGAGATGCAAAAGGCCGCGCGCAACCTGCCGCGGGATGCTCGGCTTGCCGCGGCCTACGCCCGCGCCGCCCAGATCTGCGACGAGGACGTGGAGACCAACGGCCGGATCGGCGAGAACGGGCTTGGGCTCATCCGGGCGCATGCCGAGCGCAAGAAGGGGGAGAGGGTCAATATCCTCACCCATTGCAACGCCGGTTGGCTCGCTTGCGTCGATTGGGGCACGGCGCTTGCTCCCATCTACCGCGCCCATGACGAGGGGATCCCCGTCCATGTCTGGATGGACGAGACGAGGCCGCGCAATCAAGGGGCATCCCTCACCGCCTTCGAGCTCGGGGCGCACGGCGTGCCGCATACGCTCATCGCCGACAATACCGGCGGGCATCTCATGCAGAAGAAGCTTGTCGATCTCTGCATCGTCGGCACAGATCGCACTACCGCGACCGGCGACGTCGCCAACAAGATCGGCACCTATCTCAAGGCGCTTGCCGCTCGCGACAACAACGTCCCATTCCTCGTGGCGCTTCCCTTCTCCACCATCGACTGGAGCCTCGAGGACGGCAGCGCCATCCCCATCGAGGAGCGCGGCGGCGATGAGGTGAAGTTCATGACCGGGAAGCTCAAGGACGGCACCATCGCCACCGTGCAGATCGCGCCTGATTGGAGCCAAGCCGCGAATTTCGGCTTCGACGTGACGCCGGCGCGCCTGATCACCGGCTTCATCACCGAGCGCGGGGTCACGCCAGCCACCCGCGACGGCCTCGCCACGCTTTACCCGGAGCACGCCAGCAAGCGCGCCGCGTGAGATGGAATATCGAGAGCTGCTGACACTCGCGCTCGACTTCGCCACAGCAATCCTCCTCGGCGCTCTTGTTGGCATCGAGCGCGAAAAGCGCAAGGAAGAGGAGGAGGGTAGCGGCCATATCGCCGGCTTGCGCACCTTTATTCTGCTGGCATTGTTGGGGGCTTGCGCGGGGTGGCTGTCGCGAACCCTGTCCACTCCGTGGATCTTGGCGGCTGCGCTCCTGATCGTCGGCGCCGCGGTTGTCGCCGGCTATGTCGTCACGGCGAGGTCGAGCCAAGACGGCAAGGGGCTCACCACCGAAATTGCCGCGGTGGTCGTGTCCCTGCTCGGCGCCATGGTAATGCTCGGCTATTCGGCGCTCGCCATCGGCCTTGGCGTGGTCACCGCCGCGGTGCTCGCCTACAAGCAGCCGCTGCATGGGTTTGTGGACAAGCTTGGCTGGGACGATGTCTACGCCGGCTTGCGGCTCCTGATCGCGACCTTCATCGCGCTGCCGCTCCTGCCAAACCAGCCGATCGATCCGTGGGGGGCGCTCAACCCCTACAAATTGTGGCTGCTCGTGATCCTCATTTCGAGCCTGTCGCTGGTCGGCTAT
>DATDLA010000158.1:0-2331 GCA_036519535.1 Methyloceanibacter sp. | reverse complement strand
AAGCCAATGTCCGAGTTGGGTCAATCGAGAGACGAATTCGGCGTGATCATTTCTCGTCTGTACGACCTCAGTAAGCGGACCCGGATGATACTTGTCGAGCTTGGCGAGCGCGCTTTCGAGGGCGAGTTCGCGACGCGCGATCTGCAGGCGTTGGACGAGATCGCTGGTGCGCATGAACAGCACGCGCCATCCGTTCTCGACGAGCGCGAGGCCGATGGCTGCCGCAAGATGGCTCTTGCCGCCGCCGGGCGGGCCGAACAGCAAGAGATTGGCGCCCTTTTCGAGCCAGCTATCTCCTGCGGTGAGCGCCATGACCTGTGCCTTGCTGACCATCGGCACCGCCTCGAAGTCGAAGCCGGCGAGCGTTTTGCCGACGGGCAGTCGTGCTTCGGCCAGGTGACGCTCGATGCGGCGGCGCCCGCGATCGGCGATCTCGTGCTCGGCGAGAGCGGCCAGAAAGCGAGCAGCTGGCCAACCTTCCTTGTCGGATTGCTCGGCGAACTTGGCCCACATCAGTTTGATGGCGGGCAGGCGCAGGTCGGCGAGCAGCAGCTCGATGCGCGCGGCATCGACCGGGTTGGTGGTCTTCATGGCGCGCCTCCATCGAGCACGAGAGCGGCGTTCGGCGCACGAACAGCGGCCAGCTCATCGTAGGCGGCGAGCGGCACAAGCTCGACGGCAACATTCGGGATTACTGCACGATCTGGCTTGAAGCGGTCGCACAGCCGATCGAGATCCGGCAGGACGCCGGTATCGAGATCGGCGTCGATCGCCTGCGCGAGATCGGCTTCACAGGCGCGGTCATGAGCGAGCGCAAGCAGGCCGACCATGGTGCGGCAAGCCCGCTTGTCGCTCTCCTTGGCCAGCAGCGCCTCGAAGGCGCGGGCATAAGCACGGCGCGGGAACAGCTGATCGCGATAGACCAGATTTAGCAGCGCCATCGGCTTCTTGCGCAGCGCATGGATGACGTGATGATAGTCGACGACGTGGCCGTGCTTGCCGCTGCCTTGCGGCGGCCGACCGCGCCGCAAGGTCAGAAGCTGCGTGCCGCCGAGGAAGCACTCGAGCCGGTCATCGTAGAGGTGAACATTGAGACGGTGGCCGATCAAGCGCGAAGGGACGCTGTAGAACACGCGCCGCAGCATGAAGCCGCCGCTCGACGTGACCAGGACGCGCGCCTCCTCGTAGTCGGTGGTGCGTCGATTGGGGAGTTGTTTAAGCACGATGCGCTCGATCTCGATGCGCTTGCGGTTGCGGGCGTTGCGCCGCCCGACCACCTCGTCAATGAAGCGGCGATAGGCAGCGAGATTCTCGAACTCGCGCGAGCCGCGCAGCAAAAGCTCGTCGCGAAGCACATTCTTGAGGTGCCCATGGGAACTCTCAATCGAGCCGTTCTCGTGCGCGACGCCGCGATTGTTGCGCGACGGTGTCATGCCGTAATGGGCACACAGCTCCTCGTAGCGCCGGGTGAGGTCCTCCTGGGCAACGCGATCGAGGTTGCAAAACGCCGCCGACAGGCTGTCGCTGCGATGTTGTTCCGGCACGCCGCCGAGCGTCCACAGCGCATTCTGCAGGCCTTCGGCGAGCGCCACAAAACTCTCGCCGCCGAGCACCACATGGGCATGCTCGAAGCCCGAGAACGCCAGCCGGAAGTGGTAGAGCCGATGATCGAAGGGCTCACCCACGATCGTGATGCCAAGCGCCCCCATGTCGGTAAAGTCCGACAAGCCCATCCGCCCCGGCGGGTGCTCCTGGCGGAAAATCACATCCCGGTTGGGACCGTTGATCGCCCGCCATTGGGCGATGCGGCGCTCCAAGGTCCGGCGTATTCCAGGCGCGAACCCGAGATCGCGGCGGCAGACCTCCTCGAAGATGGCCACCGCGCGGATGCCGGGTGCGGCCTCCAGCATCGGCACGATCGCGCTGTCCCATACTCCGGCGAGCGGATCGGGACGGCGGCGCCCATGGGGCTTTTTCTTCTGCGACGGCAACCGCGGATCGGCTTCAATCCGATAAGCAGTGGCAGTGCTGAACCCGGCCTTCGCGGCAGCGATGGCAGGAACCTTGCTGTGACGGGACTTCATGTACAACCTCGTCTGGCAGTCGGTGATGTGTCGGCCAGGCAAGTGCTGATCCTTCTCGTGAGATGAAGAATCAGATGCTGCGCCCAACCGCTCCAACCGCCAGACCGCGTCTGTCCCCCTGGGGAAAACGCGCCGCCGGGGGTAGCCTGACTACGGTCGGGCTACGCCCTCCCTCGGTCAGCCTGCCCCGGCGCCATTCTCATCCTGATTGTCGCTCGCCTCTCACCTTGATTGTCGCGCGGCACGG
>DATDLA010000157.1:0-5063 GCA_036519535.1 Methyloceanibacter sp. | reverse complement strand
TACGCCACCGACGCCAAATCCGACTCCAAGGTCAAGGTGCTCGACGTATTTCCCGAGAGCACGCACGCGCCGATCCTCTATCCGATCGCCATCACAGCGTCCTCGACCAACAAGGACGCGCCTTCTTTCCTCACCTATCTCAAGACGGCGTCGGCGCAGAGCGTGTTTGAGGCGCAGGGCTTCAAGGTGCTATTGAACTACTAGAGTTGTGTCGTCATGCCCGGGAGCAGTCCCGGGCACCCACGAATTTCCCCGGCCGGCGATCAAGACGTGGATGGCCGGGTCAAGCCCGGCCATGACCAGCACCTTTAAGACCTCTTGCTGACGCTGACCCCCGAAGAGCTTGACGCCATCAAGCTCTCCTTGCGCGTCGCTGCGCTCGCCACGGCGGCGAGCCTACCCTTCGGCATCGCCATCGCCATGCTTCTGGCGCGGACGCGCTTCTTCGGCCGCGCGCTCCTCAATGCGCTCGTGCTCTTGCCTCTGGTGCTGCCGCCGGTGGTCACCGGCTATGTGCTGTTGCTGCTGTTCGGGCGGCAAGGGCCGATCGGGCGCTTTCTCGACGAGCAGCTCGGTATCGTGATCGCCTTTCGCTGGACCGGGGCGGCTCTTGCCTGTGCGGTCATGGGCTTTCCGCTCATGGTGCGGGCGATCCAGCTTTCGGTCGAGGCGGTCGACCGCAGGCTCGAGCAGGCGGCGGCCACGCTCGGCGCCAATCCGCTGTTCGTGTTTTTCACCGTGACGCTGCCGCTAATCCTGCCAGGCGTGATCGCCGGCGCTATCCTCTGCTTCGCCCGCGCCATGGGCGAGTTCGGCGCCACCATCACCTTCGTCTCCAACATCCCCGGTGAGACGCAGACGCTGCCGACCCTGATCTATACCTTGACGCAAGTCCCCGGCGGGGAGGCGGGCGCGCTCAGGCTGACGCTGATCTCGGTCGCGATTTCGCTCGGCGCCGTCCTCGCTTCAGAGGCGTTCGTCAGGCGCGTGCAGCGGCGGAACCGCGCCGACTGAGCTTGATGCAAGGATTTTTAGAACGCGTCATTGCCGGTCTTGACCCGGCAATGAAATCCAATGACGCGGCAACTCGCTGAGCCGTAACGGCATGGATGCCCGGATCAAGTCCGAGCATGACGATTCTTTTTCCCTCCGGTCAGGGCATGACAGCCAAGCCCCAGGGCAGACGCCCGACCGGCACGGACTTCTCAGCTTTCAGGCTGTCGACGTCGATGACGGTCATGTCGTTGGTGAGGCCGTTGGCGACATAATATTTCTTGCCGTCAGGGCTCATTTCCCCATGCCAAGGGCGCTGGCCGACGAGGATGTAGTCCTTGACCTCCTTGGTCGCGGCGTCGATGACGCCGATGCGATTGGCGGGGCCGAGCGCCACGAAGAGCAGCTTGCCGTCCTTGGTGAAGTCCATGCCGACCGGCTGCAGCGCCTCAGGCCTGACGCCGGGCACCTCGAAGGTGATTTTCTTGACCACCTTCCAGGTCGCGGGATCGATCACCGAAATCGAGCCGCCGACCTCCGAGGAAACCCAAAGCTCCTTGCCGTCATGGGTGAACTTGGCCTCGCGCGGGCGAGAGTCGACGAGCACATTGGCGATCAGCTTGCGCTTGGCGTTGTCGATGACATGCGCCATGCTCGTGCTCTCCGAGGTGGCCACGGTGTATTTCCCGTCGGGGCTCACGGTCATGCCTTCCGGCTCCACGCCGACCGGCACCTCGGCCAGCACCTCGCCGCTTTTGATGTCCATGATGGTGACCAGGCTGTCGTCCTCATTGGCGATGTAGATGACCTCGCCCTTGGGATCGACCGCCATGAGCTCGGGGTCAGGCCCTGATTCGAGCTGGCGGCTGACTTCGAGCTTGCCTGTGTCCACCACATCCATAATGTCGCCGTCACCGGCGGCGACGAACAGCTCCTTGTAGTCGGGGCTGAGGATGATGCCGCGCGGACGCCGCGCCACCTTGATGGTCTTCTTCACCTCGAGCGTATCGCCGTCGATCACCGTGATGGTGTTGTCCTTCTCGTTGGAGACGAAGATGGTCACGGCAAAGCATGGGGTCGCGGTGAGCATCGAAAGTGCCGCAAGGGTCGCGATGACGGAAAATCGAATCATGGGGTTTCCTCGGATTGCGGTTATTAAAACTTGCACTTGGTCTCCGGCTCGTCGAAGCCAAGCGTATCGGTGAGAAACTTCTCGTGCAGGAAGCCTTCCTGCGGCGACGTGGAGACGGGAACGCGGGTGCCGCCGCCGAGAATGATCGGCTGGCGCATCTGGTGGTCCCAGTTGCGGAAGCTGAGCGCCTGGCCCTTGAAGCCCTCGATCTTGAACTGATCGGAGAGAAGGTAGACCTTCAAGTCTTGCGGCGTGGTCTTGCCGGATTTCATCGCCGAATCGGAGAGCGACCGAAATGCAAGCCAGGCGGTGTAGTCGCGCTCCACTGGTTGGCGCTTGGCGAGGCGCGGGATGGCGTTCTGGAAATGCATGGCGCCGGATTCGGTATAGGACTTGTCCCAAGCGACCGCCTGCAGCCCTTGGGTGCCGACCACCGGGCGCGGGATATAGGTGCGGTAAGCCAGGTAGTCGCCGAAATCGTCGTCGCTGTTGATGACCCACACCACGTCGTGATCTGGAGCCTGCTCAGTCTCCATCGGGATCTGCGCCTGGACCTGCTGGTGGCCAGAGTCGAGATTGCGGGCGCCAGGTGGCAGGTCATAGACCTTGTCGTCGACAACCTTCCCGCCGAAGCGCGCGGCGGAACGCTTCACCATGGCGAGATAGTCCTGGTCCTGCGGCGTGTCGCGGCGGATCACGAACCAGCTCGGCCATTTCTTCCAGATGAGATATTGCGCGAGCGCGTCGGCGCGCATCGCATAGTCGGGAATGATGTGGAAGACGTTCTGGCGGCAGAGCTCCTGCCGGAGCGCGGTAGCGCTCGAACGGATGTTCATGATCACCGATTGCTTGGCCTCCGGCAGATCGGCCACGGCGATGAGATCGGCTGGCTCGAGATCGGCGATGATGAAGGCGTCGCCGTCCTTCAAGATTTCCTTGGCCTTGGTGACGACGTCGCCGTCTTGCGGAACGATGGCCTCGACCAGCTCGAAGGAGGAGCCGACCAAGGCCCCTGCCTGGTTCGCCTCTTTCAGCATCAGGCGCGCGCCCTGGATGCCTTTGTCGGTGATCGGCTTCTCGGCGTAGGAGAGCGGCAGCGGCTCCTCATACTCCTTGCCGAGATAGAAGATGCGCATCGGCTTGGTCTGAGCGGGGGCACCAGGAGCGGGAGCGGCGGCGGGCACTTCCGGGTTCGCGGCCGGCGCGGCAGGGGCCGCGGCAGGCGCTTGCGCGGGCACGGGACTTGCCTGCGGGGTCTCGGCCAGCACCTGGCCCGCGACCAGGCAAACCGTCAAGAGCGATGCCGCCAAAGGAGCAAAGTGCTTGGCGCCATGACGCAGACAAAAAGCGGACAAACGCAACATCGGCCTCAGCTACTCCACCCTGCTCGCAAGTGGTCACCGGCTTTGGAAATGTATCTTCCAGAGATACGGATTTATGGCAATGCGCACCGAACAGCATGGCAATCTTTTTGCCAAGTTAAACAATGTCAACCTTAGCGATGGGGCGGTGCGAAATGGAAGATGCGGCCAGGAGGGGCGCGCGAAACGCCGGCCGCAGCGGGCACTTGTCGCACGTCCTCGCGGGGCGTGTGGACCCCGCCAAGCTGACCGAGCAGCTTGGCGGTTAGTCCGACAAAGTGGCGAGACGCTTAGTAGGGGTTTGGTGCGTAAGGTACGTCGACCAGTTTCATCGAGTTCGGGTTCACCGAGCGGATGAAGGCGATGATCCTCCAGAGATCGTCGCTGGTCTTGATGATCTGACCGAAGGGTGGCATCGGTCCGACCACGACCTCGTGCTTGAGGCGCGTATACCCCGCCTTGGTCAGCCCGTCGGTGCCGAGGGCGATGAGGCGGAAGAGCGTGTCGTCGGAAGCGCCATAGACCCAGGTGTCGTTGGTGAGCGGCGGACACATGCCGCCGCCGCCGCCGCCGCCATGGCAGCCATTGCAGCCGGCCGACAGGTATCTGTGGTGACCCTCTTCGGCGATGGCGCCGATGTTGCCGTTGTAGGGATTTTTCAGCTCCCCCTTCGGCGTGCTGGCGACGAGTTCCAAGGGCGGCGTGGCCGGGCCAAGCATGGGACCGCCAGCTCCGGCTGCACCAGCGGCAGGGGCGGCAGCCCCCCCGGCGGGCGCCGCGGCAGGAGCTTCGTCAGCCGCCTGGGAGCAGCCCATCCACGCGCCAATAGAAACAAATCCTACCGCTAATAGTCCAATGATGATCTTGCGCACAGTTCGCTTCCTTACCCTAGTTGCCTTCGATTGAACGTCTTCAGGTGAGCACGTTGAAGGGAGCCATCCCCAAGATCGCGCGCATACTGCGTCTCGGAGGCGGCCTTGTCATGGACAACAACTTTGCACAACAAGCATTAGCCTGGGCGGCGCCGCTCGTTCCGCAACCGGTAACGGCCCAAAACTCCTCTACCGAAAACACGCCATCTTGCGAGCGTTTGGCCACGATAGGCTTAACGGCCCTCGCGGCGACCCCTTCGGTAACGTCCTTGATTGCCGGAGTCTCGGGATTCAATGTCGCAGATAGGGTCTTGCTCGGAGTTGGGCTGCGCGGGGCAAGAAGAGCCTGGCCAAATCTCGACATGGTCTTGCAGCCCGCTGACTAAGAGCCTTCAATCAATTGGTGACTTCAAAAGTCTTATTATCAAACGTGTAGCGTGGCACTTGCGTCCACACGCCGTCTTCCTGCACCGGGACCTTGTGCACCTTGACGTTGTCGACTTGGAGCTTGCCGGTCTTCTGATTCACCCAAAAGTCGATGTCGTAATATTCGTCCTGGCTGCCTGGCTTGCGGAAGTCGGTGCAAACGAAATATTCCCCCTCCTTCTTGAGGTGGCGCACCGGCTGGTGGATCTCGACAAATTCGAGCGGCAAGGTTTCGCCGGTCTTGTCGTCCTTGATGGGAAGGTTGCCATCCTTGTCCTT
>DATDLA010000156.1:0-2497 GCA_036519535.1 Methyloceanibacter sp. | reverse complement strand
AGGCGGCACGAAGCGATCAATGGCCGCGTGCTTGCGGGTCGGTTGGAGATATTGGCCGATGGTGAGGAAATCGACGTGAGCCGCGCGCAGATCGTCCATCAGGGCAAGCACTTCGGCCGTGGTCTCGCCGAGGCCGACCATGATGCCCGACTTGGTGAACGTGGCTTCGTCCAGCTCCTTGGCGCGCTTCAACAGGCGCAAGGAGTGATCGTAGCGCGCGCCGGGTCTGATCTCGCGATAGAGCGACGGCACGGTTTCGAGATTGTGGTTGAACACGTCGGGCCGCGCCGCCATGACGATCTCGAGCGCCCCCTCCTTGCGCAAGAAGTCCGGGGTCAGCACCTCGACGGTCGTCGCCGGGGCTTGGGTCCTGATTGCCGCGATGGTGGCGGCAAAATGCGCGGCACCACCGTCAGCAAGATCGTCGCGATCGACCGACGTCACCACCACATGGGAAAGGCCAAGCTCGGCAATTGCCGCGCCGACGCGCTTGGGCTCGTAAGGATCGACCGCACCGGGGCGGCCGGTGCGCACGTTGCAAAAGGCGCAAGCCCTGGTGCAGGTGTCGCCGAGAATCATCACGGTGGCGTGCCGCTTGCTCCAGCACTCGCCGATATTGGGGCAGGCCGCCTCCTCGCACACGGTGTTGAGGCGATGCCGGCGCAAGATGCTGCGGGTTTCGTCGAAGGCGTGCGGCCCTGGCGCTCGTACACGGATCCAATCCGGCTTGGGCAACACCGGGGTATCTGGCAGCCGCGCCTTTTCCGGATGGCGCGGCCGCGTCTGATCTTGGCTGAGGAAAACGGTTACCATCTATGCTGTCGACGGCCCCCTGAATCTCCGCCACACCCACAAGAGAAGGATCGCGCCGATCGTGGCGACGATCAGATTGCCGAGCCAGCCATAGAAGGCGATGTTGAGCAACGTGGCGAGCGAGCCGCCGACGAAGGAGCCGGCGATGCCGACTAGCAGATTGGTGAGCAGGCCATGATCGCTCGCCGTCACCTTCTCGGCGATGAAGCCGGCGAGGATGCTGATGATGAGCATGCCGAAAAAGCCGACCCCCGGCATGGACAGGAGTCCATGAGCCTCATTTTCCATTTCGAACCTCCGTCGGGTGAAACGATCTGCCCCGCCTTGAGGGGCCCCGCGACTCCTTGGGCCACACGCGTAATATAGGGGGTCTGCTCGTCCCCGCAACGAGAGCGTTACTTTCCGCGAATGCGCTGCCACACGAACAGGCAGATAATGGCGCCGGCGGTGGCGACGACCACCTCGCCGATGACGTTATCGGCGGTGAGCCCGAGCAGCTTAGCGATGAACCCGCCGATAAAGGCGCCGACGATGCCAATAACGAGGTTCGGCACAAGCTCCTGCTCGCGTCCCATGTAGAAGGAGGCAATGGCACCGGCGGCCAGCCCGATGACGAGAAACATGATGAGGTCGAAAAGCATTGTCATATCGCTGCTCCCTGTCTTCGACGCCGGCTCGAGCCCGGGGGCACGACGGCTGGCTTACGCGCCTCAGATGTGCAACGCGCGGCCATAGGCGTCGAGCACCGACTCATACATCATTTCCGACAGCGTCGGATGGGGGAAGATGGACGAGATCAGCTCGGCCTCTGTGGTCTCGAGCCCCTTGGCGACGGCGAAGCCCTGAATGAGCTCGGTGACCTCAGCCCCGATCATGTGCGCGCCAAGAAGCTCTCCGCTCTCAGCATCGAAGATGGTCTTCACCAACCCCTCGGTCTCGCCGAGCACGATCGCCTTGCCGTTAGCGGAATAGGGGAAGCGGCCGATCTTAACGGCGTGTCCGGCGGCCCGCGCCGCTTCCTCGGTCAAGCCGACGCTCGCGACTTGCGGGGCGCTGTAGGTGCAGGCGGGAATGGCGGTCTTGTCGAGTGGGTGCATGCCTTCGACGCCGGCGATCTTCTCCACGCACAGCACGCCTTCGTGGCTCGCCTTGTGCGCAAGCCAAGGAGGACTGACCACGTCGCCAATGGCGTAGAGGCCGGGGCTGCCGGTGCGCCCCCATTCGTCGACCACGATGTGGCCCTTCTCGATTTTGACGCCCTGCTCTTCGAGGCCGAGGTCCTCCACATTGCCGGTGATGCCGATGGCGAGGATGACCCGGTCGACGGTCAGCTCGCCGGTGAGACCCGGCTTCGCCAAGCGCGCCGTGACGCTGTCGGCGTGCCGCACGAGCCTGTCCACGCTGGTGCCGGTATGGATGGTCATGCCCTCTCTGGCGAAGGACTTGCGCGCAAGGGCTGAGATCTCCGCGTCCTCGGCAGGCAGGATGCGGTCGAGTAGCTCGACCACGGTTACTTCGGCGCCGAGCGTGCGGTAGAAGCTTGCGAACTCGATGCCGATGGCGCCAGAGCCGATCACCAGCAACGATTTGGGAAAGGCCGGCGGCACCATGGCGTGCTTGTAGGTCCACACCAGCCGGCCGTCGGCCTCAAGCCCCGGCAGCTCCCGCGCCCTAGCGCCGGTCG
>DATDLA010000155.1:0-5935 GCA_036519535.1 Methyloceanibacter sp. | reverse complement strand
AGCGACTAAACCCGCCAGCAGCCAGCCTAAGGGAGGCAAGGCATGAGGGGACGAACGGCATGGCTCGCGCTCGCCATCCTCGCGGTTGCGATGCTGGCGGAATGGACGCTGCTCGGCACGGCCCAAGCACAGGACGCGGCTCCGCCGGAAGGCGGGCATGAGTTCGTGTTCCGCTTCTCCATCTTCGTGCTCGCCATCTTCGTCGGCTATTACGTGGTGTGGAGCGTGACGCCGGCCCTGCACACCCCGCTGATGTCGGTGACCAACGCCATCTCATCGGTGATCGTGGTCGGCGCGCTGCTCGCCGTGGCGGTCGAGGCCGCCGAGGCTGCCGCGTCCGGCGGCTGGACGGCGAAGCTGCTCGGCTTCGCCGCGCTCATCATGGCGAGCGTCAACATCTTCGGCGGCTTCCTCGTCACCCAGCGCATGCTCGCCATGTATCAGAAGAAAAAGAAATGAGCTCCGATCTCGTCGCGCTGCTCTATCTCGTCGCCGGCGTCCTGTTCATCCTGGCGCTGCGCGGGCTTTCGTCGCCCGAGACCTCGCGCCGGGGCAATTATCTCGGCATGGTCGGCATGGCGATTGCCGTGCTCACCACCCTTGCCGTGGCGCGGCCGGAAACGCCGCTCACCTGGGCGATGATCATCGCCGGCATTGCCATCGGCGGCAGCATCGGCGCGGTGGTCGCCCGCCGCATTCCGATGACGGCGATGCCGGAGCTGGTCGCAGCCTTCCATTCGCTGGTCGGCATGGCGGCGGTGCTGGTTGCCGCCGCAGCGTTCTACGCGCCGGAGGCTTTCGGCATCGGCACTCCCGGCGACATCCACAAGGCGAGCCTGATCGAGATGTCGTTGGGAGCTGCCATTGGCGCCGTCACTTTCTCCGGCTCGGTGATCGCCTTCCTCAAGCTTTCGGGGCGCATGTCCGGCAAGCCGATCCTGTTGCCGGCGCGCCATCTCGTCAACATCACGCTCGCGCTCCTGCTCGTGTTTTGCGTGGTGATGTTCTACCGCGAGCAGACCGCCTTCTATTTCTGGGCGATCGCGCTATTGTCCTACCTGCTCGGGGTGCTGATCATCGTTCCGATCGGCGGCGCCGACATGCCGGTCGTCATCTCCATGCTCAACTCCTATTCGGGGTGGGCCGCTGCCGGCATCGGCTTCACTCTCGGCAACACCGCGCTGATTATCACCGGCGCGCTGGTGGGCTCCTCCGGCGCCATCCTCTCCTACATCATGTGCAAGGGGATGAACCGCTCCTTCATCAATGTGATCTTGGGCGGGTTTGGCGGCGAAGTGGCGGGGCCTGCGGCGGGCGCGGAGCAGAGGCCGGTGAAGCTGGGCTCGGCCGAGGATGCCGCCTATCTCATGAAGAATGCGAGCAAGGTGATCATCGTGCCCGGCTACGGCATGGCCGTGGCGCAGGCGCAGCATGCTTTGCGCGAGATGGCCGACAAGCTGAAGGCGGCCGGCGTCGAAGTCAAATATGCGATCCATCCGGTGGCGGGCCGCATGCCGGGACATATGAATGTGCTGCTCGCCGAAGCCAACGTGCCTTACGACGAGGTGTTCGAGCTCGAAGATATCAACAGCGAATTTGCCCAAGCCGACGTGGCTTACGTCATCGGCGCCAATGACGTGACCAATCCGGCCGCCGAGGACGATCCTTCATCGCCGATCTACGGAATGCCGGTTTTGCAGGTGTGGAAGGCCGGCACCGTCATCTTCAACAAGCGCTCGCTGGCAAGCGGCTACGCCGGCATCGACAACCCGCTGTTCTACCGCGACAACACCATGATGGCGCTCGGCGACGCGAAAAAGATGACCGAGGAGATCGCCAAGGCGCTTTAGGGTGCCTTCCGCCCTCCCGGCAAAAAGGGCGGAACTCCTTAACCTATTTGATTTATTCCCTTTTTTGCCGGATTGAGGTCACGCCCTGGCCGTATTGACCGTGTGTTTGACCCCGCAACGGGACTTCCCCTGGCATTAGGACCACAAAGCTTCGAGCGGAGCGAATTTCTATCGTGCGCAGCTTAAGTGAAGTGACGCGTGTCTCGCCAAGCCTGGCTGGCGCGCGGAAAAAACAGCGCAGCGGCCAAGACTTAGCCGGTCTCGCGCATCGACCCGACGGCTTGGCGTTCTGACTTCATCGAAAATTGGGGATAGCGCGGCTCACTGGCGTGAGTGATGAGCCGTTGTCATCGTATTGCTGAACGCGATGTTCAAGCTCGGTTCAGAGAGGAAACCATAAAAAGAATGCGTCTCTTGCAGGAATTGATAGAAAGGCTTTGATCGCGTCATGCTCAATCTCTTCCTCTCACTTCTCGGTACCTACGCGCTGATCTGTTTCGGCGCCTGGGTGCTTCATCGCTACTTTCTGTATATGCCAGACAAGAAGCGCTACGCGCCCAAGGATGTTGGTCTTCCCGAGGTGGAAGAGATCACCTTCGAGGGCAGAGGCGGCGTCAAGCTGATCGCCTGGTATTTGCCGGCACGGCGCGGCAAGCCCACCCTCCTTTATTTCACCGGCCAAAGCGGTTCGACCGCCAATCGCACGCGCAAGATCGATGCGATCGCGGCGAGCGGCTATGGCGTGTTCATGCTCAACTACCGCCGCTTCGGCGGCTCCGCCGGTTGGCCGACCGAGCGCAACAATATCTCCGATGCCGTCGCCGCCCACGCCTATCTGGAGGAGGAGCTTGGCGTCGCGCCCCGCAATATCGTGGCGTATGGTGAATCGCTCGGCACCGGCGTCGCCACCCGGCTTGCCTTGCTGCGGCAGGTTAAGGCTCTCGTGCTGGAAGCGCCCTTCACCTCGGTGGTCGATGTCGGCCGTCAGGTCTGGTGGTTCCTGCCGCTTCGCCTGGTCATGACCGATCAGTACCGCACCATCGACCGCATCGGCTCGGTCAAGGTGCCTCTGCTTATCGTGCACGGCGCGCGCGACTCCATGATCCCGGTGACGCAGGCGCGCCAGGTCTATGCCGCGGCCAACGAGCCTAAGACCCTCGCCATCCTCCGTCGCGGCGATCACAACGATCTGTTCGACCACGGCGCTTGGGGCAAGGTCACGGCGTTTCTCGACACGCGCGAGCGTGTGCTGCGTCCTGCGGTCGTCCGGCCGGTTTACGTCGAGCAGGTGGCGTTGGCCTCGTAGCCGGCACGAATCATAAAGTCCTCGGGCTTAGTCCCGAGGACTCAACTGCCAATCCTGGGATAGGTGCCTAGCGCGTGGGGCGCGGCGTGCGCGGCTTAGCCGAAACCAGGCCCTCGCGCTGAGCCTTCTTGCGAGCGAGCTTGCGGGCCCGGCGAATGGCCTCGGCCTTCTCGCGAGCGCGCTTCTCGGACGGCTTTTCGTAGTAGTTGCGGAGCTTCATCTCGCGGAAGATGCCTTCGCGCTGCATCTTTTTCTTCAGCGCCCTGAGGGCCTGATCCACATTGTTATCGCGAACGACGACCTGCACGCGCGTCACTCTCCGTTTCAGAGGTTGAGGAAATTTGGGACTGGCCAAAGCCAACCCTGGCCGGAACCAAAGGTTCCGAATCCACGACTGCTCTAACAAAAGAGCCGCTGATTGTCCAGCGATGCCGTGTCATGAACTCTTGGGAAAGAGCCGGGTGGTGTGGCCCATCTTGCGGCCTGGCCTCGCCTCGGCCTTGCCATAGAGATGCAGCGAGACGCCCTCTTCGCCCGCAAGCTCGCGCCAGCGCTCCACCTCGACGCCGATCAGATTGGTCATCAGCGCATCGCTATGGCGCGCCGTGCCGCCAAGCGGCCAGCCGGCTATCGCCCTGACATGGTTCTCGAATTGGCTGAAGAGGCAGGCGTCGATGGTCCAATGGCCGGAATTGTGCACCCTGGGCGCGATCTCGTTGACCAGCAGACGCGGGGACCCGCCCTCGCGCTGAAACATCTCCACGCACAAGACGCCGACATGGCCGAGCGCTTCGGCGATTTTGCCTGCGATGCGCCGCGCCTCGAGCGCGCAATCGGCGTCGATGCGAGCGGGAACGCGGCTGACGGCGAGGATGCCGTTCTGGTGCACGTTCTCGACCGCGTCGTAGAATTTGAGCGCGCCGTCCTGGCCGCGCACCGCGAGGACGGAGATCTCGCGCTCGAAGGCGATGAGTGCTTCGAGCAATGCAGGCTGACCCCCGAGATCCTTTAGCGCCCCAAACGCTTCGGCCTCGCTGCGGACCAGCGCTTGTCCCTTGCCGTCATAGCCGAAGCGCCTTGTCTTCAGGATTGCCGGCAGCCGCACGTGGAGAAGCGCATCGCGCAGGCTCCGCTCGTCATGCACGTCAGCGTAGTCGGCGACGGGGATGCCGAGCCCGCGCATGAAGTCCTTCTCCACGAGGCGGTCCTGGGCGACGGCGAACGCTTTCGCGGGGGGATGGACGGGCGCTTTCTTCCCGGCGATCTGAAGCGCTCCGGCCGGCACGTTCTCGAACTCGCACGAGACCACGTCGACGTTGGCGGCAAAGGCGCTGAGCGCCGCCTCGTCCTCGAAAGACCCGACCGTCGAGAACGCCGACACGTCGAAGGCCGGCGCATCCGGTTCATCGGAATAGATATGGGTCTTGAGCCCGAGCCGCGCCGCGGCGAGCGCCAGCATACGGCCGAGCTGGCCGCCGCCCAGGATGCCGATGATGCTTCCCGGAGGCAGGGCTTCAGGCATTATCCTCTGGGGCCTCGGCTACGCCGTCGGTTTGTGCCGCACGCCAGGCCATGACACGGGCGGCGAGCGCATGATCGGAGAGGGCGAGAATCTGCGCCGCCAACAGGCCGGCATTGGCGGCGCCGGCCGCGCCGATGGCAAGGGTCCCCACCGGAACGCCGGCGGGCATCTGGGCGATGGAGAGCAGGCTGTCGAGGCCTTTGAGCGATCGGCTCTCGATCGGCACGCCAAGCACGGGCAGCTCGGTCATGGAGGCGGTCATGCCGGGCAGGTGGGCCGCGCCTCCGGCGCCGGCGATGATCACCTTCAACCCCCGCTCACGTGCGCTCGTGGCATAGTCGTAAAGCCGCTTGGGGGTACGGTGGGCCGAGACGATGCGGGTCTCGTAGGGCACGCGCAGCGCGTCGAGCACGTCGGCGGCCGCCTTGAGCGTGGGCCAGTCCGAGCGGCTGCCCATGATGATGCCGACGCCGGGCTTCTCATCGGTCATCTCGTGCTCATTTCTCGGAAGGCGCCTGGGCTTCGCGAAAACCGGGGGATTTATAGGGTTGCGCGAGGATTGGCAAGGAGATTGGGCCTTTGGCGGCAAAGGCCGATGGCTTACTATGGGCGGATAGATCCGCCGAGGCGAGCTTCTCGGGGGGAACACGACATGATGAAGCTCTTTCTGTTGGTCGCGGGGGTGTTCCTCTTTCCGGTCGCGCTGAGCTATGGCGTCGATCCGGCAGCGAGCCTCCCGAAGTTCATGAACTTCACGGTGGAAGGCACCGATCAGACCCACATCTTCAGGGCTCTTATGGGCCTCTATCTCGGCATGGTGACCTTCTGCATCATCGCCACGTTCACGCCGGAGTGGCAGCATGTGGCGGTGATCTGGGCCGTGTTCTTCGCTTACTCACTGGCCCTCGGGCGGATGCTCAGCCTCATCGTCGACGGCATGCCAAGCCCCATCCTCCTCTTCTACCTAGCGGTCGAGCTCACCGTGGGCACGCTTGGGCTTCTGGTGCTCGCCCGCGAAAGGCGCAAAGCCGAAGCTAGGCAATAATGTCGGGCAGGAGCTGATCCTCGATGCGGGCGATCTCGTCCTTGAGGAACAGCTTCTTCTTTTTCAACCGCTTGAGCTGAAGCTGGTCGGCGCGGCCCGATTCCTCCAACGCGTTGATGGCGCTGTCGAGATCGCGGTGCTCTTGCTTGAGCTTGAGCAACGTCGCCCGGAGCTCGCGAATCTCCTCGCTCTCCATGGACGCCCCAGCTCCT
>DATDLA010000154.1:0-5463 GCA_036519535.1 Methyloceanibacter sp. | reverse complement strand
GCCCGGCGGCGAATATTCTTTCAGCCGCCCGCAATGGGAGGAGGCGCTCGACTATATCGCGGCGCATCCCGAGATTCGCGACGTGCTGATTTCCGGCGGCGACCCGCTAACGTTGTCCGACGAACGGCTCGACTATCTGCTCGGGCGCTTGCGCGCCATCCGCCATATCGAGTTCGTGCGGCTTGGCACCAAGGTGCCGGTGGTGCTGCCCATGCGCGTCACCCGCTCGCTGACCAGGATCCTGAAGAAACACCATCCGCTGTGGATGAGCCTGCACTTCACCCATCCCGCCGAGCTCACCCCGGAGGTGACCGAGGCCTGCACGCGGCTTGCCGATGCCGGCATTCCGCTCGGCAGCCAGACGGTGCTGCTCAAGGACATCAACGACAGCGTCGACACCCTGAAGACCCTCTATCACGGGCTGCTCAAGCGGCGCGTGCGGCCCTACTACCTCTATCAATGCGACCCGATCTCTGGCTCCTCGCATTTCCGCACCTCGGTCGATAAGGGCCTGGAGATCATGCAAGGTTTGCGCGGCCATACCACCGGCTACGCCGTCCCGACCTATGTGATCGATGCTCCAGGCGGCGGCGGCAAGATTCCGCTTTTGCCCGACTATGTGCAGGGCCGCGACGGCGACGACCTGATCTTGAAGAACTTCGAAGGCAAGACCTATCGCTACACCGATCCGCAAGGGACGGTGGGGGCGGATCGGACGGCAAGCGCCGAAAACCTGTGATGCGTATCGCTCTCGTCTACGATTTGCGCGACGACTATCGCGCGCTCGGCTTCTCCGAGGAGGAGGTGGCCGAGTTCGACAATATCGACACCATCGACCAGCTCGATGGCGCCTTGCGCGCGCTTGGCTGCGAGGTGATCCGCGTTGGCCGCGGGCAGGTGCTTGCCGCGCGGCTCGCCGCCGGGATGCGCTTCGATCTCGTGTTCTCGATTGCGGAAGGGGTGAATGGCCGCTCGCGCGAGGCGCAGGTGCCGGCGCTGTGCGAGCTGTTCGATCAGCCTTACCTGCTCTCAGACCCGCTTACTAGCGCCGCGTGTCTCGACAAGGCCGTGGCGAAGCGGCTCGTGCGCGACGCCGGCGTGCCGACGCCTGCCTTCATGGTGGCGACGTCGGATGCGAGCAAACTTGCCGCCTGGAGCGAGTTCCCAGCTTTCGTCAAGCCGATCGCTGAAGGCACCGGCAAGGGCTGCGAGTCTGCCTCGGTGGTGCATTCGCCACAGGAGCTTGCTGCCGCCGCCACGAAGCTTCTCAAGCGCTACAACCAGCCGGTGCTGGTCGAGACCTATCTGCCCGGCCGCGAGTTCACCATCGGCATCGTCGGCAACGGCAAGGATGCGACCGTGCTCGGCGTCTGCGAGATCCTGCTCAAGGAGGATGCCGAGGCCAATGTCTACTCGCTGCACAACAAGGAGCGTTGCGAGGAGCTGGTGATCTACGCCCGCGCCGACGATGGCGAAGCGTGGGCCGCAGGGCGGCAGGCGCTTGCCGCTTACCATGCGCTCGAGTGCCGGGACGCGGCGCGCATCGATTTTCGTTCTGATGCTTTCGGTGAACCCTATTTTCTGGAAGCCAACCCACTTGCCGGGCTGCACCCGCATCATTCCGATCTTCCCATCCTCGCCGCGCAGAACGGCGTTCCTTACGTCGAGCTGATCGGCATGATCCTCGACGCCGGCTCAGCGCGTTACGGGCTGGCGCGGCCCGGCCTGGAGTGGGAGCGGAGACGCGCCTGATGGCGCTCGAGCTTGGCGGCTTCATCCCTGTCGTGCATGCCGCGACGAAAGAACGTCCTGACGAGATCGACACGCTGCTCTGCGCCGAAGCCGTGGCTCGTGCGCTCGCCGAGCTAGGCTTTGCCACCGAGATCGTCGCTGTCGATCTCGACCTCAACCATTTCCTCGCCTTGAAGCGCCGGGACCCGGCGCTCGTGTTCAACCTGGTCGATGCAGTGCGGGGCGACGGCAGGCTCGCACCCGTGGTCCCCTCGCTGCTCGACGCGGTGGGGCTGCCTTACACCGGCGCCCATTCCGATGCCTGGCTGGAAACACTGTCAAAGGTCGCGGCCAAGCTGAAGCTGCAGCGCGAAGGCCTGCCCACGCCCGACTTCTTGGTGGACGGCGCCGGTCTCGACCCTGACGCCCAGTTCATCGTCAAGGCGGTGTGGGAGCATGGCTCGCTCGGGCTCGACCAGAGTTCGGTGGTGAAGGGCGCCGATATCGCCCGCGTCATCGCTGACCGCGGCGCGCGCTTCGGCACCGAGCATTTCGCCGAAAGCTTTGTCGAGGGACGCGAGTTCAACCTCTCTCTGCTTGAAGAGCGTGGCCGCGCCAGCGTGTTGCCCATCGCCGAGATCCTGTTCGAGGACTGGCGCGAAGGGAGCCCACGCATCGTCGGCTATGACGCCAAATGGACGAGCGGCAGCGAGGCCTATATCGGCACGCCCCGCCGCTTCGGCCTGGAGACGGACGAGCCGGCGCTCGCGGCCGAACTGGAAGCGCTTGCCAAGTCCTGCTGGGATCTGTTCGCGCTTGCCGGCTATGCCCGCGTCGACTTCCGCGTCGATCGTGAAGGCAAGCCTTGGATCCTCGAGGTTAACGTCAATCCCTGCCTCAACCCCGATGCAGGCTTTGCCGCCGCGGCGGCCACCGCGGGCCTGTCCTACCACGAACTCATCGGCAGCATTATCGATGCCGCGCCGCGAGCCTTGCCAGCCATCGCCTGACATGCTTCGCATCTAGACATGTTGCGCATCCGCAAAGTGGCCGACGCCACGACGGCGCCGAACCGCGCCGCGATCGAGGCGGCGCAGAAGATCATGCGCGAACAGTTCCCGGCGATGGCCGATTACGACATCGCCAAGCTCCCCGACCAGCTCGCCAATCCGCTGAAGCACCGCTTCGTCGCGCGACTGTTCGTGGCCGAGAACGCGCGCGACCAGACGCTCGGCGTGGCGCTTCTGCTGCACGCGCCGGACATCGGCTTCTCCTATCTGGAGATCATCTCAACCGCGCTTGGCCGCACGGGAAGGGGGATTGGCGCCACGCTTTACGAGCGGGTCCGCGAAGAGGCGCGGGCGCTCGGCACGCAGCTCTATTTCGAGAGCCTGCCCGACGACCCGGCGCTCAGCCCCAACCCCGAGATCAGGGCCAACAACGCCAACCGGCTCAAATTCTACGAGCGCTACGGCGCGCGGCCGATCATCAACACCGCCTATGAGACGCCGGTGACACCCGGCACCGCCGACCCGCCATACCTGCTGCTCGATCCGCTCGGCTCAAACGATTTGCCCAGCCGCGACAAGGTACGCAAGGTGGTGCGCGCCATCCTGGAGCGGAAATACGGGCTGGGCGCCGCCTACGTGCAGTTGGTGGTCGACTCGATCCGGGACGATCCGATCCGCTTGCGCGAGCCGCGCTATACCAAGCGCAAAGTCCCGCAGAAGGCAGAAGTGCGCGCGCTTGACGAGCCGCACGTCGCGCTCGTGCTCAATGACGACCACACCATCCACCATGTGCAGGAGCGGGGCTATGTCGAGGCGCCGGTGCGCATCCGCTCGATCATGGCCGAATTGAATGCGTCGGGCCTGTTCGAGCGGGTGCCGACCAAGCGCTTCTCCGACCGCCATATCCGCGCCGTGCATGACGGGAGGCTCGTCGATTACATCCGCAAGGCCTGCCTTCTGGCCGGCCCGAAGAAGTCGATCTACCCTTACGTCTTCCCGACGCGGAACCCGGCGCGGCCGCCGAAGGACGAGACGGTGCTCGCCGGCTATTACTGCATCGACACTTTCACGCCGCTCAATCTCAACGCCTATCTTGCCGCGCGCTCGGCAGTCGATTGCGCTCTGACCGCGGCGGAGAAGGTGCTTGAGGGCGCCGACCTCGCTTACGCGCTCGTGCGCCCGCCCGGCCATCACGCCGAGACGCGCACCTTCGGCGGCTTCTGCTATTTCAACAACGGGGCGATCGCCGCCAACCTGCTCTCGCGCTACGGCCGCGTCGCCGTGCTCGACATCGACTATCACCACGGCAACGGCCAGCAGGAGATTTTCTACACCCGCTCCGACGTGCTCACCGTTTCGATCCACGGCCATCCGAGCTTTGCCTATCCTTATTTCTCCGGCTTCCGCGACGAGACGGGAATCGGCCCCGGCGCCGGCTACAATCTCAACCTGCCTCTGCCTGAGCACATCACCACCGAACAGCACCGCAACGCGCTGGCCGAAGCGCTCCGCCGCATTCGTCGCTTCGGTCCTGCCTTCCTCGTGGTGTGCGCAGGTTTCGACACCGCCCGCGGCGACCCCACCGGCACCTGGCCCAACCGGGCGCGAGACTTCGAGCAGCTCGGCCACATGATCGGCGAGCAGGGCTATTCCACGCTCGTGGTGCAGGAGGGCGGCTACCGAGTGCGCACGCTCGGCACCAATGTGCGGAATTTCTTCGCGGGCCTGGTCACCGGCCATTCGGCGGCGCGCCAGGTGGCGCCGGCTCTTGCGCGCAGCGCCGGTCAGCGCCAGCCTGGGAGGGACGGGCTCGAATGGCGGAGCGCGGTGATGGCCGACGATGTGGGCCGCGTGCGCTCGCTCGTCGCTTCGACCGGCTTCTTCAATGCGGCGGAGGTCGACGTCGCGGCGGATCTCGTCACCGAGCGTCTCGCCAAGGGTATTCGCTCGGGCTACCACTTCATTCTTGCCGAGCGCGGCAGCGGGCTCGTGGCCTACGCCTGTTACGGCCCGATCGAGGGCACGCAAAAGTCGTTCGATCTCTATTGGATTGCCGTGACGCCGGAGGAACAGCGGAAAGGCTTGGGGCCGCAGGTGTTCGCCCGCGCCGAGAGCGCCATGCGCAAAGCGGGGGCCAAGAAGATCTATGTCGATACCTCCTCGTCCGATCGCTATGCGGGCACGCGCGGCTTCTATCAGCGCATGGGCTTTGCTGAGGATGCGCGATTGCCGGACTTCTACGGACCCGGCGACAGCAAGGTGATCTATGTGAAGGAGCTTGGGCCCGAATCCTCGCAGCACCGCCATTCAGGCGAAACCCGCGATCAGGGAGAGCAGGCTCCGAAATAGGGAGAGTTGAGCCGGCGCTCAGGCAGGCACCGCCTCGACAACGGAGAGGCCTGAGCTTGTGGCGTGCACTTTCGACGGCGCAAGGTTTGCTTCGGCGAGCAGCCGCTCGAACTCCGCCAGCGTGCGCACCCGGCCGCCGTTGATGACCATCATATGCAGGTCGATCATGACGGCGCTCGGTTCGTCGGACGCGGCGTCGGGGACCAGGCGCTCGATGATCGCGAGCTTGGCTCGCGCCGGCATGGCATCGCGGCAGCTTTCCAGGATGGCGCGGGCCGCCACATCGTCCCAATGCTGGAGCACGCTCTCCAGCACATAGAGGTCAGCCTCGACGGGAATCTCGGCGAGGAAGTCGCCGCCGACGAGGGTTACG
>DATDLA010000153.1:0-9032 GCA_036519535.1 Methyloceanibacter sp. | reverse complement strand
ATTGGGGCAGGGTCTTTGTCGCGCGTTGTCGCGTCGAGGTGCCGATGGACTTTATGAAGCCTTGATAATGCTGGAGAATTTCTGCGACAAGCGCGACAAAAGAAAAGCCCCTCAATCGGGGCTAACTCCGTGATTTCCTTGGTAGCGGAGGAGGGACTTGAACCCCCGACACGCGGATTATGATTCCGCTGCTCTAACCAGCTGAGCTACTCCGCCATTTGGCTGGACAGTCGCCGATATAGGGAGCGCCAATAACGGGTGTCAAGCAAGCGTCGGGCGAGCACGAGGGAGCGGGCGACCTGCCATTTGATCTTCACTCTGACCGGCTCCGGCAGTCTTGACCTGACCGGCGCCGGTGCTTTTGCGCGCGCAATCGACCGGAGCGACGAAGCGCGCATCCCAGCCAGTCCCAAGCCTGGCTCCTTGACGAAGCGGAGCATGGTGAACAGCCCGAAGGGCCAGAGCGTCCGCCGCTCGGCAAGGCGTAGATCCTCGCACACCAACACCCGGTCGAGCGTGAACACCGCGTGCCAGCCGATCGAGTTTGCCAGCGGCGCGAGCCTCCGCTCGACAAAGCCGCGGACGCCCTCCTCCTGGCTGAAATGGTTGACCAGGATCACCTCGCCGCCGGTGGCGCAGACCCGCTCAAGCTCGCGCATGACCTTCTCGGCGTCGGGCACCACGGTCATCACATACATGGCGACCACGGTGTCGAAACTCTCGTCGGGAAAACCGAGCGCGCCAGCGTCCATCTCGTAAAGCCCGTCGATATTGCCGAGCCCTTGCCGCCGCACCCGGGCCCTCGCCTTGTCCAGCATCTCCGGCGAGAGATCGATGCCGGTGACGGTCAGGTGCTTCTCGTAGCAAGGCAGCGACAGCCCGGTGCCGACGCCAACCTCGAGCACACGGCCTCGCCGCCGGTTGATGATCTTCGCCGCATGCTTGCGGCCCGACTCGGCAACCGTGCCGAAGGTGAAGTCGTAGATGGGCGCCCAACGTCGATAAGCATGACGCACCGAGACCGCATCCAACAGATCAGCTCTAGAACCCAACCCTACCCTCGCTTACTTCACGCCCGCTCGGGCGACCCATTGGTCTCTTGCGCGAGGCCTTTCGACCCCGGGCAGCTCAATACGGACTGGCCGCCAAAGGCTCAGGACCCGCCAACGTCTCTCTTGCGCGCGAACGATCCCGGATGAGCACGGCTCCCTCCGCGGACTTGATCCAGCCGCCGCCAAGGAGCCGCTCTCCCCGCTCATCGGCGGCATAGAACACGCAAGCCTGTCCGGGCGACACACCATCCTCGCCCACGGCAAGCTCGACCTCGATTCCGGACGCATCCACGCGCAGCGTCGCTTGCTGCAAAGCTCCGCCCGACCGGATTCTCGCCAGCACTTCCTTACCGTGCTCGGCCAAGTCCTCCAAGGGCTCATCGCCGAGCCAGTTCACATCGCGCAAGTGGATATGGCGCGTGCGCAACCACTGGCGCGGGCCGACTACCACCTCGCGGCGCTTGGCATCGAGCTTGACCACATAGAGCGGCTCAGCCGCCGCCACGCCGATCCCGCGGCGTTGGCCGATCGTGTAGTTGATGATGCCGCCATGCCGGCCGAGCACGTGCCCGTCCACATGGACGATGTCGCCCGGCTCAGCGGCACCCGGGCGCAAGCGCTCGATGATCTGCGTATAGCGCCCCGTGGGCACGAAGCAGATGTCCTGGCTGTCCGACTTCGCCGCGGTCGGAAGTCCAAACTCGCGGGCAAGCTTGCGCGTGGTCTCCTTGTCGAGATCGCCGAGCGGAAAGCGCAGGAAGTTGAGCTGCGCGGGCGTGGTGGCGAACAGGAAATAGCTCTGGTCGCGCTCGGCGTCCCGCGCCCGGTAGAGCTCGAAGCCCCTCGGGCCAGGCCTGCTCCTGACATAATGACCGGTGGCAAGCGCCGAAGCGCCGAGTTCCTCAGCGGTTCGCAACAGATCGCGGAACTTGATCTTCTGGTTGCAGGCCACGCACGGCACCGGCGTCTCGCCGGCAAGATAGCCGTCGGCGAACTCACCCATGACCGCCTTGGCAAACCTCTCCTCGTAATCGAGGACGTAGTGGGGAATGCCGAGCGCTTCCGCCACACGGCGGGCGTCCTGAATGTCCTGGCCGGCGCAACAGGCTCCCTTGCGGCCGACCGCCTCGCCATGGTCGTAGAGCTGAAGCGTGATACCGACCACGTCATAGCCCTGGCCCTTCAGCAGGGCCGCGACCACGGAGGAATCCACCCCGCCGGACATGGCGACCACCACCCTCGTATCGGCTGGGCGCCCCGGCAGATAAAGACTGTTGAGCCCCTCGGGCTTTGATGAGGTCACGGATCTCAGGCTCGGAGTTCCAATAGTGGCCACGGCGCTCGCAGGCTCCCCGCCCAACCGCGGCTCGAGAAAATGGCGTTCTTCTAGGCAGAAGATAGGGGGCGGTCCTGCCCCATGCAAGCCAAAGCGCTTGCCCGGCCAAGCTCTTTCCGGCCTGTGGTTAGATGGCAAAATCGATTATTTTTAAGGGCTTTCCTGGGGCTTCTTTTACCTCAGGGCTTAGGCAAATCTTAAATGCGGCGGATTAGTGTTGGCCCCTGGTTCCGCCGAAGAGTGCGTCTTGGCTCGCTTTGAGCCTGTGGTGATGTTGAGTCCATGACTGATCATTTTAGGCCCCGCGTCAGATATGTGATCGGCCCCGACGGCAGTCCGCTTACCGTCGCCGATCTGCCGCCCAGGGATACCAAACGGTGGGTCATTCGCCGCAAGGCCGAGGTCGTCGCCGCGGTCCGCGGCGGCTTGATCAGCCTCGAGGAAGCCTGCGAGCGCTATACCCTCACCGTCGATGAGTTCCTGAGCTGGCAGCGGTCCATCGACAAGCACGGCCTGCCCGGCTTGCGTGCCACCCGCATCCAGGAATATCGCGGCTAATTCCGTCGCTTCCGCTGACGCCTGAATCTCCGTCCTAGCCTGCCGGGCACCGCGCCCGGCGATCGCCCCGTTTGTGATTTACTGGCACCCGTCCATTCTTGGTGATGGGAGGAGGCTTCCACGTGCGGCCAGAGTCGATTTGCACCATCGGCTACGAGGGCGGAACCGTCCACGCCTTCATCCGCACGCTCAAAGACGCTCAAGTCGAGCTGGTCCTCGACATCCGCGCGGCGCCGGTCTCGCGCAAGAAGGGCTTCTCGAAGAACCAGCTCGCGGCCCATCTCTCCGAGACCGGAATTGGCTATCGTCATTTGCGCGGGCTCGGCACGCCTAAGCGCGGGCGCGATGCGGCGCGTGGCGGAGACGTCGAAAGCTTCGAGCGTATCTTCCGTGAGCATATGGAGGAGCCGGATGCTCTGCTCGACCTCGGCGAGGCGATCGCGCTCGCGCAAGCTCAGCCGGTCTGCCTGCTCTGTCTTGAGCGCGACCCTGAGCACTGCCACCGCTTGATCGTGGGCAACCGCATGGTGGGAGAGACCGGGCAGCAGCTTCGCCACCTGTTCGTGGAGGCGGCCGCCGGGCGCCCTGACTGATTTGGCGGCTTTTTCAACAGGGTGACAATCGAGGCACGATCGCCGTAACCTCCCGGTCCTGCCGCGTTCCGGTCAGGGCGAAAGGCTAAGCGTCCGGGAATGAAATCCAACGCGAAACGAGATTCCGCGCCCCTGCTCGTGGACCTCGCCCTGCAAGGCGGAGGCGCCCACGGCGCCTTCACCTGGGGGGTGCTCGATCGCCTGATGGAGGAGCCAGGGCTACAAATCGAGGGCATTTCCGGTACCTCTGCCGGCGCCATGAACGCCGCCGTCCTGATCAGCGGCCAAGCGGCTGGCGGCGCCGACGGAGCCAAGGCCGCGCTCGAGCAGTTCTGGAAACGCGTTTCCGATGCGGCCTTGCTCAGCCCGTTCCGCCGCACGCCCCTCGACGTCATGCTCGGCCGCTGGACGCTCGACACCTCGCCGATATTCGTCACCCTCGACCTGATGGCGCGCATCTTCTCGCCTTACGATCTCAATCCGCATGGCGCCAATCCCTTGCGCGACATCCTGGCCGACTGCATCGACTTCTGGCGCGTTGCCAAATCGCAGGTGAAGCTGTTCGTCACCGCCACCAATGTGCATACCGGGCGCGGGCACATTTTCCGCAACGCCGAATTGACGCCGGAGGTGCTGCTCGCCTCTGCCTGCCTGCCGACGCTGTTTCAGGCCATCGAGATCGACGGCGAGGCCTATTGGGACGGCGGTTATGCCGGCAATCCCACCCTCACGCCGCTCATTCAGGAGTGCTCCTCCAGCGACACGATCCTGGTTCAGGTCAATCCGATCGAGCGCCCGGGAACGCCGCGCTCCGCCCGCGACATCATCAACCGCGTCAACGAGGTGTCCTTCAACGCGACCTTGCTCAAGGAGCTGCGCATGATGGCGGTGCTACGGCAGGTCGCGGATCCAGGCAACAGCGAGGGCGCCCGCTGGGCCAAGATGCGCATCCATCGCATATCGAGCGCCACCATGACCGAACTCGGCTATTCCTCCAAGCTCAATGCCGAGTGGGATTTCTTCGTCATGCTGCGCAACGAAGGCCGCCGCTCGGCGGAAGCCTTTCTCGCGGCGCACGGAGGCGATCTCGGCGCGCGCTCGACGCTCGATCTCGACGCGATGCTCGACCACATCTGACGCCAATGCTCTTGGGACTTCTCGGCATCCTCGTCGGACTCGGGCTTCTTATCTGGCTGTCCTATCGTGGCTGGAGCGTGCTGCTGCTGGCGCCGGCGGCGGCCCTCGTCGCCGCAGCCGCGGCAGGGGAGCCTTTACTTGCCCATTGGACGGAAACCTTCATGGGCGGCGCTGCAAAGTTCCTCGCGCAATTCTTTCCGCTCTTTCTACTCGGCGCCTTGTTCGGCAAGCTGATGGACGACAGCGGCTCGGTCGAAACCATCGCCCGGTTCATGACCGACAAGCTCGGAACCGCGCGAGCGATCCTCGCGGTGAGTCTCGCCGGCGCCATCGTCACTTATGGCGGCGTCAGCCTGTTCGTCGCCTTCTTCGTTCTCGTTCCCATGGCGCAGAACCTGTTCAAGGCTGCCGACATTCCTCACCGTCTGGTGCCTGCGGCGGTTGCGCTCGGCACCATGACCTTCACCATGTCGGCGTTGCCCGGCACACCTGCCCTGCAAAATGCGATCCCCATGCCGTTCTTCGGCACGACACCCTTTGCAGCTCCAGGCCTCGGCGTTATCGCCGCAGCCATTATGCTCGGCTTCGGGCTGTGGTGGCTCAACCGCGCGGAAGGCACCGCGCGCCGCGCCGGTGAAGGCTATGGCAAGCACGAACCTGTCGACGTGGCGGCTCAGGAACAGTCAGCGCGCGAGCGCGCCACCATTGCCAGCGAATTCGACCCCGCCGAGATTATGCATGGCCGCCACGCCGCAGGCGCGCCGAGTGTGCTGGTGGCTTTTCTTCCGCTGATCGTCGTCATTCTGGTCAATCTCGCCATAAGTCTCGTCGTGCTGCCACGCCTCGACACGAGCTATCTCGCCGAAGCGCGCTGGGGCGAGACCTCTCTCGCCGCGGTCGGCGGCGTGTGGGCCGTGGTGGTGGCGCTGTTCACCGCGATCTTGACACTGATCGCGTTCAACTTCCGCCGCCTGCCGTCGCTCCGGGAGAGCGTGGACGCCGGCGCCAACGCCTCGGTGCTCCCCGCTTTCAGCGTGTCGAGCCTTGTCGGCTTCGGCGCCGTGATAGCAGCGCTTCCCGCATTCGCGCTCGTGCGTGATTGGGTGCTGTCGATCGAGGGAGGTCCGCTCGTCTCGCTCGCCGTCGCAACCAATATCCTTGCCGCGCTGACGGGTTCGGCTTCGGGCGGTCTCACCATCGCGCTTGATGCGCTCGGCGAGACCTATCTGCGGCTAGCCTCCGAGAATGGCATCGACCCCGCGCTGCTCCACCGCGTTGCCGTGATGAGCGCCGGCACGCTCGACAGCCTGCCGCATAACGGCGCGGTGGTAACGCTGCTCGCAGTGTGCGGCGTGACCCACCGCGACAGCTACAAGGACATCTTCGTGGTGGCGATTGTGGGCGCACTTCTCGCACTTGCCGCCGTCATCGTCTTGGGTTCGATCTTCGGGTCGTTCTGAGCTAGGGTCGGCGCCATGGTCACCGATCGCCAAACCCGCGCCATGCTGGCCATCTGCACGACGATCCTCGTCGCGGCGGCGCTCTACCTCACGCGCTCCATCTTCGCGCCTTTCGCCTTCGCCATCTTCATGGTCGCCATCGTCTGGCCGCTGCAGCGGGCGCTGGAGAAAAAACTTCCGCAGGTCGTCGCATTGCTGCTGACCCTGACTTTGACCCTGGCCGTGGTCGTCGCCGTCAGCTCCATGGTCACCTGGGCGCTCAGCGTCGAGCGCCAATGGTTGGTCGGCCATGCCGCGCGCTTCCAGACCGTCTATCTCGAATGGGCGCGCTGGTTGGAAGAGCATGAGATCTTCGTGGTGGGACCGTTGTCCGAGCGGTTCGACGTGATGTGGCTCGTGCGCCTTTTTCAAACCCTCGTCGGGCACATCAATACCCTCCTCGGCTTCGCCGTCCTCGCCTTCGTATTCATGATGCTGGCCTTGCTTGAGACCGGCGATTTCCGCGAGCGGCTCGCCCTGGCCAGCAAGCAGGCAAGAGGACCGGGCCTCGCTGAAGTCGGCGAGGAGATCGCCGCAAAGTTCCGCAAATATATGCTCGTGCGCACGCAAATGAGCGCGCTCACCGGGCTTGCCGTCTGGGGCTTTGCGCTCTTCTCCGGTCTGGACTTGGCGCCGGCCTGGGGCATCATCGCCTTCGTCCTGAATTACATCCCCTTTATAGGTTCCTTCGTTGCGACGCTGCTTCCCAGTCTCTTCGCCGTGGCGCAATTCGAGACCTGGCAGGACAGCCTCTTCGTCCTTCTCGGGATGTTCGCGATCCAATTCGCCATCGGCAACTACCTCGAGCCGCTCGTCGCGGGCGCGGCGCTGTCGATCTCGCCGCTGGCTGTCGTATTCGCCGTATTCTTCTTCGGGTTCCTCTGGGGAATGCCCGGCGCCTTTCTCGGCGTTCCGATCCTGATCGCCGTCGTCACGCTTTGTGCGCACTACCCTTCGACAAGCTGGATCGCGACGCTCCTTTCAGGCACGCCGAAACCTCGCGACTCGAAATGACGCGCCAATCCGATCGAGAAGCGCTGGGGAAGCCGGTCATCGATCCTCGCCACGGCGACGTCGAAACCGACGTGTCGAGCACCAAGCAGCACTCCATGCTCTCGCTTGCCGGCGGCCTGCTCGTAGAGATCAGCCTGCCCAAGCTCATCACGGCCTGGACGCTTTTGCTTCTTGTCCCGGGTCTTCTGCTTGGGCTTGGCCCGATCGTCGCCTCGGAGTGGGTTCGCGCGCTCTCAGGCACGGTCGCGTCACCCACCATCGGGCTTTGGTCCGTGCTCTTGCTCGCCGCCGTGCTCGCCATCGGCTATTTCGGCTGGCGCGCGCTGTTCCGGCTGGTCGAGGGAAGCTTCTGGGCGTTGAATTCCGTCGTGGTGCAGCCGGGCTACGCTACCGTGCGCGAAGTGCTGCGCCAGATCGCCGAACGGTCGTTCGTCAAGTCGGCGAGTAAGGATCAATACGCCACTCTGCGCGCCGCCTCGGCCCTTGCCGCCGGTCTCCTGATCTGCGGCCTCGCGCTCCTCGTGCTCTATCTTGTCTATCCCAGCGCCGAGCTCTTCGGCAGCTTCGCGGAAATCGGGGGCTGGAGGAGCCTTATCGGTGTCGCGCTCGCCAACAGCGTGGTGTTGATCGCCGCCTATCTCGCCATCGCCGCCCTCATCTGGGGCGTGGCCGACGCCACCATGGCCCAACCCCGCGATCTCGCCGCCTTCGACCGGCGGCCGGACAATGCCCGGCTGTGGCGGGTCGTGCATTTGTCGGACGTCCACGTCGTCGGCGAGCGCTACGGCTTTCGCATCGAGAGCGGACGATCTGGCCCGCGCGGCAATGAACGGTTGAGGCGGGTGCTGAACGAGCTGGAAACGATCCACGCCAAGACCCCGCTCGATCTCGTCCTGATCACCGGCGACATGACCGACGCCGGCACCTCCGCCGAGTGGGCCGAGTTCCTCGACGCGCTTGCCCCCCATCCCAAGCTCGCCGAGCGCGCGCTGATCCTGCCTGGAAATCACGACCTCAATATCGTGGACCGGGCAAACCCGGCGCGCATGGACCTGCCGACGAGCCCGAACCGGCGCTTGCGCCAGCTCCGCACTCTATCCGCCATGCTGGAGCTGCAAGGAGACCGCGTGCGCGTGGTGGACTTTGCACGGCGCCGCGTGGGCAGAACTCTCGCGGAATTCCTGGAGCCGCATCTCAAGAAGATGGCGCGCTTCGCCAATGTGGCCAAGCCCCTCTTCTCCTACGCCATACCGGAGATCTGGGCCAAAGCCTTTCCCATGGTGCTTCCGCCTGATCGGGAAGACGGCCTCGGGGTCATCCTGTTCAACTCGAACGCCGACACGCATTTCTCCTTCACCAACGCGCTCGGCATGGTCTCCGCCGAACAGGTCAAAGGCCTCGAGATCGCGACCAAGCACTATCCGCGCGCCTGCTGGATCGTCGCTCTCCATCACCACGTCGTCGAATACCCACGTCCGGCAAAGGCTCTGTCGGAGCGCATCGGCACGGCGCTGATCAACGGCAATTGGTTTGTGCGTCAGATGCAGCACCTGGCCGGCCGCGCGATTCTGATGCACGGTCACCGGCATGTCGATTGGATCGGCCACTGCGCGGGGCTGGTGGTGGTGTCGGCGCCGTCGCCGGTGATGGAGGTGACCGACGACGAGGACACCGGCTTCTACATTCATACGCTCGCGATCGAGACCGACGGGCGCATCAGGCTGCTCACGCCGGACCGAATCACGGTGCCGGGAGAGCGCCCTGAGGATCCAAATGCGACACTGACGGTACACAAAGATAGTGCAAACATCGCATGATCCTCCGGGAACGGAGTATAATTCCT
>DATDLA010000152.1:0-2240 GCA_036519535.1 Methyloceanibacter sp. | reverse complement strand
TACATCAGGCCAGGATATGCGTATTTCGACGAGAGCAGCGATGCCCTGAACCAGTCGGTTGCGGCGCTGTGCCGGAAGCCATCACCCGCCGCGCTCAAGGATACGCAGAAGGCCTTTGCCGCCACGGTGGAGACCTGGAGCCTCGTTGAACCCATCCGCTTCGGCCCCGTGGCTGAGCAGCATCGTTACGAGCGCATCTTCTACTGGCCTGACGCCAAGGGCCTCGGCGCGCGCCAAGTGCGCGAGGCGCTCGGCAAGCAGGCCCAGAGCGTAACCGATGCCGCATCGCTCTCCGGCAAGAGCGTGGCGTTGCAAGGCCTGCCGGCGCTCGAATATCTCCTCTATGGCGATACCGCCGGTGCGCTGGCCAAGGGCGGAGGCGAAGCCAGCTTCCGCTGCCGCTTCGCGGAGACCGTTGCCGCCAATCTTGCCGGCATGGCCAAGGACATCGCAGCAGGCTGGCAGGACGGCGCGCCCTACGCCAAGGCCTATCTCGAGCCAGGCCCCGCCAACAGCGCCTACCACAACGAAAAAGAGGTGACGCTCGAGCTGTTCAAAACCTTCACCACCGGCATCGAAGCCGTGCGCGACCAGAAGATGGCGAAGGCTCTGGGCGCCAAGCCAGAGCAGGCAAGGCCGCAGCTTGCTCCCTTCTGGCGGAGCGGCTTGAGCTTCGCCAATATGGCGGACAATCTTAAGAGTGTGCGCGATCTGTTCGCCAAGGGCGGCTTCGCGCAGGTAGTGCATGACGACTCTGCCGGCGTGGAGGATTCGATCGTCTTCGACCTCAACCATGCCATCGAGGTGTTGCGCGGCATCGACAAGCCGATCGCCGAGGCCGTGCGGAGCGAGGATCTGCGCGCCAAGCTCGAAGCCTTGCGCGTGTCGCTCAAAGGCGCCGCCACCACCGCCGGAGACGCAATCTCGCGCGGCGCGGGCCTCACCTTCGGTTTCAACGCCATGGACGGAGACTGAACATGATGATCGACCGCCGCGGGCTTCTCATCGGTGCGGCAAGCAGTGCTGCGCTGCTCGCATTGCCTTGCCATGCCGCCAGGGCCGCCCGCGGCGAGGTGGAACTGTTCGCCGCCGCGCGCCGCGACGATCGCGGCACTTATTCCGCGGCTCTGTTCTCGCTCGACGGCGGCGATCTCCGCGCGGTCGAGCTTCCTGAGCGGGGCCATGACATCGCGCTTCGCCCAGGCTCTGGCGAATGGGTCGCGTTTGCCCGCAGGCCGGGCCGCTTCGGGGTCGCCGTGCCGACCGACGGGCGGCAACCGGTCTGGTTCAATTCGAAGCCCGACCGGCATTTCTTCGGCCATGGCGTCTACTCGGCCGACGGCAAGCTGCTCTACACCACCGAGAACGACTATCGGAACGCGCAAGGCACCATCGGCGTGCGCGACGCGACCGACTTCTATCGCCAGATCGGCGAGTTCCAGGCGCGCGGCATGGAGCCGCACGACGTGGCGCTGCTCGCCGATGGCCGCACCATGGTCATCGCCAATGGCGGCATCAAAACCCACCCGGACTCCGGCGCCGACGAGCTGAACCTTCCCGACATGAAGCCTTCGCTCGTCTATGTCGATCTTGCCACCGGCGATCTTGTCGAGGAGCAGATGCTCGCGCCCGAGCTGCATCAGCTTTCCATCCGTCACCTCGCGCTCGCCGCAGGCGACACAGGGGTGTTCGGCTGCCAATATCGTGGGCCGGAAGGCGACGCGCCGCCTCTGCTCGGCTTCCACCGCCGGGGGATGCGGCCGGTGATCGTGCCGGCGCCCGTCGACACGCAGACCGCGCTCAAGAACTATATCGGCTCGGTGTCGGCAGACGCAGGCGGCAGCATCGTCGCGGCTTCGGCGCCGAAGGGCGGGTTGATCACCTATTGGGACGTTGGCACGAGGCGGTTCCTCGGCTCTTGCGAGCTGAATGACGGCTGCGGCATCGCGCCTACCCGGCACAAAGCAAGCTTCCTCCTGACCAGCGGACAAGGCTGGCTGGTCGAGACCGACGTCACAGACGCGCCCGATGAGGACCGCCGCTCTTCGCCTTACGAATGGGATAACCATGCCATTCTCGTGCGCTGAAGGCCGATAGCCGTCCCCCTGTCCGACATGGCGTGGGCCTATTCTCACCTTATTTCTCGGACTAAGCTCGGCCCGCTACCCTGCGGCATGGCCATGCGTTGCTACCGGCCATTCACGTCGTCCGCTTCGGCACCTAGATAGACGGGAAGTGGG
>DATDLA010000151.1:0-2255 GCA_036519535.1 Methyloceanibacter sp. | reverse complement strand
GCGAGCGCTACGTGCAGGAGCTGGTGCCTGGCGCGCGAGAGACCGTGGAGGCCCTGCACAGGCTGGGCAAGGTCGTCTACCTCGTCAGCGGAGGGCTCTTGTCGGCGGTACGGCATCTCAGCCGGGCGCTCGCGATACCCGACCCGCACGTCTTCGCGGTGGCCGTCCATTTCGATGGGGCAGGGGCCTATTCCGGGTTCGACTCAACCTCTCCGCTCGCACGCGCGGATGGCAAGGCCGTGGTGTGCAGGCGGCTCGCTGCCCGCCACGGCTCTATCGCCATGGTCGGTGACGGAATGACGGATATTGCCGCGCGCGCGGGAGGCGCATACGTCGTCGGCTTTGGCGGCGTCGCCTATCGCGAACAGGTGGCCAAGGGCGCCGACTGTTACATCGCCGGCCCTGAGCTCACGGCGACGCTTGAGCAGCTGTTGAGCGCGGAGGAACGTGAAGCTCTGGGCCGCGCCTAACTTGACCCGGACTTGCCGCGGCCTCGCTAAAAGAACAGCCGCTCGGCGCGCGTCACGTGAGGCAGGGCGTTGATTTTCTCCAGAAGGTCATCCGGAATGGGCTGGTCAACCTCTAGCAGCGCAATCGCCGTGCCGCCCGGAGCTGAACGCCCGAGACTGAAGGTCGCAATATTCATCTGTGCCGCGCCGAGTGCCGTTCCAAGGGCGCCGATATAGCCCGGCTTGTCGGCATTTTCCGTGTAGAGCATATGCGGGCCGAGCTCCGCTTCCATGGCAATGTCCCCGACCTGCACGATCCTGGGCTTGCCGTCGGAGAACACCGTGCCCGCCACCGATCGCACGTTGAATTCGGTTCCCACGCGAAGCCTAATATATGTCTCGTATGCCCCCTCCTGGCCGCGGCTAACCTCCTCCACCATGATCCCGCGCTCTTTGGCGAGCGTCGCCGCGGAAATCATGTTCGCTTGCTCGAGGAACGGCGTGAGCACGCCCGACAACGCCGCGGCGGTGAGCGCCTTCGTGTTCAGGTTCGCGACCGCGCCGGCATATTCGATGCGCACGGATTTGAGCCCGGTTTCGATCGTCTGGCCGGCGAAGGAGCCAAGCTGCTCGGCAAGCTTGAGGAACGGCATCAGCTTCGGCCTTTCCTCGGCCGAGATGGACGGAAAGTTGAGCGCGTTGGCGATGGCGCCGTCGAGCAGGAAATTCGAGATCTGCTCGGCGATTTGCATAGCGACATTCTCCTGCGCTTCGCGCGTCGACGCGCCGAGATGCGGCGTGCAGATTACATTGTTTGACGTGAACAGGATGTTGTCGGTGGCGGGCTCCACTTCATAGACGTCGATCGCGGCCCCGGCGACCTTACCCGCTTGCAGTGCGTCGAACAGGGCCCTCTCGTCGATCAGTCCGCCTCTAGCACAATTGATGATGCGCACACCGTCTCGCATCGTGCGAATGGCATCGCCGTTGATGATCTTGCGCGTCTTATCGGTGAGCGGCGTATGTAAGGTGATGAAATCCGCCCGCCGGAACAGGGCATCGAGCTCCATTTTTTCGACGCCGAGGTCGGTCGCCCGCTCCGGCGACAGATATGGGTCGAAGGCCACGACCTTCATCTTCAGCCCCCGGGCGCGGTCCGCCACGATGGCGCCGATATTGCCGCAGCCGATGATGCCCAGACACTTGCCGGTAATCTCGACGCCGATCAGTTGCGACTTCGCCCATTTGCCGGCCCTGGTCGTGACATCGGCTAGAGGAACCTGACGCGCCAGCGCCAGCATCAAGGCGATGGCGTGCTCCGCGGTGGTGATGGCGTTGCCGAACGGCGTGTTCATGACGATGATGCCGCGCGCCGTGGCGGCTTTGAGGTCGACATTGTCCACCCCGATACCGGCCCGCCCGATTACCTTGAGCCGGTCTGCGGCAGCGACGATCTTCTCGGTCACCTTGCTCGAACGCACCGCCAGCCCGTCATAGTTGGGGATGATATCGATGAGCTCGTCGCGCGAAAGATCGGTTTTGAGGTGGGCGTCGATCCCACGCCTGGCGAATATATCGAGAGCCAATCGGCTGAGTTTGTCGGCAACAAGCACCTTTAGCGCCATCGTCTCTCTCCTTCTGCGCCGAAAAAATGTTTCCTCTCGACGTGCCCAAGACCATCTTGAGCCTGAGGCTCGGAGTCGCGCAGTGGCATTTGCCACAAGGCCGTTTGGCGAAAGACCCGATGGGTCGGATGGCTGTGGTTAGCGCGGGGTCGGTCTTGGGAGAGCAAGCATTTCTTCGACG
>DATDLA010000150.1:0-3640 GCA_036519535.1 Methyloceanibacter sp. | reverse complement strand
ACCGCGGACCAGAAGCCGATGCGGTCGCCGTACAGCGCGCGAGCGGCGAGAAACACAAGGATGGAGGTGACGGTATAGAGAATGGGCGAGGGTGCCCGCACGCACCATTCGGCGTCGCCGCAAATCTCGGTTGCGGAGCGGATGAGCCAGGCGATCAGCGGAGGCTTCGAGAAATCTCCGAAGGCGAGGTCGCGCGACCACGACCAATATTGGGCCTCGTCGAAGAACAGGTCGGTCTCGGCGAAAAAGAGCGCGAGCAGACGAATGACGAGGAGGGCGCCGAGGATCAGGAGCAGCCAGGCCCAATAATCCTGGTCGCGCCAAACGGCCTCGCGCCAGGGACGCAAAAGGGTGGGGCGAGCGGCTTGGAGGGCTGGCAAGGGCGGTTGCTGAGGATGGTTGGGGGCAGGCGCCCCCTGTACAATGTTGTGCGCTGAAATGAAAGCTTGCTACTGGTCGGCAGTGTAGGGTCCCTTTGCCCGCGGGGCCGGATTCCTAGAGATTTGTCCATGCGTATCGCCGTCGTCATCCCTGCTTATAACGAGGCCGGCAATATTGGGCGGCTGGTCGAGGAGACCATTGCCGCCGTGCCGGAGGCGGTTTTGCAGGAAGTGATCGTGGTCGATGACGCAAGCGACGACGGCACCGACGCCGAGATCAAGGCCATGCTCGGCCGCCACAAGCAATTGCGCTATCTCCGCCATGGAAGGCGCGCGGGCCAGAGTGCCGCGCTGCGCTCAGCCGTGATCGCCGCCACCGCGCCGGTGATCGCCACCATGGACGGCGACGGGCAGAACGATCCCAAGGACATCATGCGGCTCCTCGCGCGGCTCGGGCGCGACGGGGGCGAGCCAGCGCTCGTCGGCGGCATACGCGAAGGACGCAAGGCCAAAGGCTCGCGCAAGGCCGCCTCGCGCTTCGCCAATTGGATCCGCGACAAGGTGCTCGCCGACGGCTGCCCTGATACTGGCTGCGGGCTCAAGGTCTATCGGCGCGAGGACTATCTGAGGCTGCCTTATTTCACCAGCATGCACCGATATTTGCCGGCCCTGTTCCTCACTTACGGCCACGAAATTGCCTATGAGCCGGTGAACGATCGGCCGCGGCTCAGGGGCGCGTCGAAATACACCAATCTCGGACGGGCTCTGATTGGGCTATATGACCTTGTGGGCGTGAGCTGGCTCCGCAAGCGAACCTCGCTCCCGCCCATCGCCGAAGATCTATGGGGAGCGCATGCGGCCGGGGAGAAGGCCCGCATCAGTCAAGTCAAAGTGGGGGCGTCGTCGAAATGAGTCTGGCACATCTGCAAAGCTGGTGGGCGTCGACACCGACGAGCGAGCTCGTCTGGGTCACCATCGGCTTCATCGCCCAATTCATGTTCTCGATGCGCTTCATCGTGCAGTGGGTGGCGACCGAGAAGGCGCGGGCGAGCACCATTCCGGAGACCTTCTGGTATTTCAGCTTCGCCGGCGGGTCCATGCTGCTCGCTTACGCCATCTACCGCTCCGACCCGGTATTCATCGTCGGCCAGGCGGCAGGCCTCGTGATCTACGCCCGCAACATCTATTTCATCTGGCTCGGCAAGCGGGATCCGAGCCCGGCGAATTTCGCCTGAAGCAGATGCCGTGCCTATGACGAGCCTTCGCCTGCGAGATCTCACCCTCTTCGAGCAGGTGGTGCTGGCGGTCTCCTTTATTCTCTTCGGCGTCTATGTGCTTGATCCCTTCTTCTTGGAGCGGTCGAAGGCGCTCGCGCCCGAGGGCCGCAACTTCCTGCGCAGCATCACCGACATCGGCAGGTCGAACTGGATGCTGATCCCGGCAGGCTCGGCGGTGGCGCTCGCGCTTGTGCTCCGCCGCACGCATCAGGGCTTCCGCAACGCCGCGGGCTACGGGCTGATCGCGAGCACCATCGGCTTTGTGTTCGTGAGCGTGGGAGGGGCCGGCCTCATCGGCAATCTCACCAAATATATCCTCGGCCGGGCGCGCCCCAAGCTGTTCGATACGCTCGGCCCCTTCGACTTCCAGCTCTTTGCCTTCGATCCCGACCACGCCTCCTTTCCTTCAGGCCACGCCACCAACATCTTTGCGCTCGCGACCGTGCTCGCCATGCTGTGGCCGCGCGGGAGGGTGTTGCTCTACACGGTGGCCACGTGGATCGCGGCGAGCCGGGTGCTGATCGGCCAGCATTACTTTACCGACGCTGTCGGCGGTGCGATCCTCGGCACGGCGTTTCCCTATCTGGTGCGGGAGCGATTTGCCGCGCGGCGCTGGCTGTTCGAGCCTGCGCCCGGCGGCGGCTACCGCTTGCGCGGCGAGCGGACGCGAAATTGGCTTGGTTGGCCAGGGACTTCGCCCTCGGGGACGGCCCGCGGAAAGCCGCGGCTTTTCGGCAACAGCCGCCCAGATTCGCTAGGGACAGAGGGTGACTAACCTTGGCACCTCAGGACCGGCCGTGTAATCAAATCTAGAGGCCACGCGTGTGCGTCCCATCGTGGCGATGGGTGCGCGCGTGCGTGCGCGCAGCATAACGAGGCCCTTAGGAAGGGGGCCGATCTGGGGACTCGGACGCATGGTGCGCTTGGAGGTCGCCAAAATTGCGGCTCGAAGGGGTACCCTTCACGGGCTTGCTGCGGCGGCGATAGTTGCTCTCGCCTGCGCCGCTTCGCCGGCGCATGCCGAGATGCAGATCGGCGTTTATGGCGGCTGGAACGGCAGCCTCGACAGCGACATCCATCTGATTCAACCCAGCGGCACCAACATGACGCTGAACGACGTGCCGTGGGATGGCGATTCCTTCGCGGCGCCGCCTTATTGGGGTTTGAGGGGAACCTACTGGTTCAATAACGCCCCGAATTGGGGCTTCATGATCGACTATCACCACGCCAAGGTCATCGCCGAGCAGAGCGCCGTGGTGAGCGTCTCGGGCACGCGCGACGGCATCCCAGTCGGCCCCAAGGATCGCGTGGGCAACACCTTCGAGACCATGGAATTCACCGACGGCCTGAACGAGCTGTTCTTCGGTGGCCAATATCGCTGGATCCTTGCGCGGTGGACGCCCTATGTGGGCTTGGGCGTCGGCCCTGCCTTCCCGCATGTCGAGGTTCGCCGAGCCCCGGGGCCGCCCAATCCGCGCACCTTCGAATATCAGTTCGATGGTGTGACAGTGGAGGGGCTGGTCGGGGTCGAATACCATTTCGGTCCCCGGTTTTCGGTATTCGGGGACTATAAGCTGAGCTTTGCGACCAACGAAGCCGACTTGGTCGGCGGCGGCTCGCTCGAGACCGATGTGTGGACGAACCACGTGACCTTCGGCGTCTCCTACCATTTTGGCGGGGTGCCGGTCCCGGAAGCGCCTTACTAGCCCCGACAAATAGGGTTTGGGACGGTTCACAAATCCCGGGCCAACGACTATATGAGCTATGTGCCCGTGGCGCCGGGAAAATTCGCTTCCGGCGCCCTTCACATCTCCTCCGAACCTGCTATAGGTTCCCGCCCTTGATCGGCGGACTTTGAGGTCCGCGCGGGGGTCGCGCCTCGCGATGTGGCGCATGGTGAATTGACGCGGGGTGGAGCAGCCCGGTAGCTCGTCAGGCTCATAACCTGAAGGTCAGAGGTTCAAATCCTCTCCCCGCAACCAA
>DATDLA010000149.1:0-21448 GCA_036519535.1 Methyloceanibacter sp. | reverse complement strand
TGCTGCTCGACAAATTCGAAGCCCTGCTCACCCCGCGCACCAAGATGGTCGCCATCACCCACATGTCGAACGTGCTCGGCACCATCGTGCCAATCAAGGAGGTGGTGCGGATGGCTCACGCCCGCGGCATTCCCGTGCTGGTCGACGGCGCACAGGGCGCGGTGCATCTCCCGGTCGACGTCCAGGACCTCGACGTGGATTTCTATGCCTTCACCGGACACAAGCTCTATGGCCCGACCGGCATCGGCGTGCTCTACGGCAAAAAGGAGCTGCTCGAGGCCATGCTGCCTTACCAAGGTGGCGGCGAGATGATCGGCACGGTGACCCCCGACCGCATCACCTATGCGCCGCCGCCCCATCGCTTCGAAGCCGGCACGCCGGCTATCGTGCAAGCGATCGGGCTTGGCGCGGCCATCGACTATGTGGAAAGCGTCGGCCGCGAGCGCATCAAGGCGCATGAGGATAGGCTCCTCGCCTACGCCATGGAGCGATTAAGCGAGCTCAATTGGCTCCGCATCTTCGGCCGCGCCAGAAGCCGGGGCTCGATCATCTCTTTCGAAATGCGCGGCGCCCATCCGCACGACGTCAGCACGATCCTCGACCGCTATGGCGTGGCCATCAGGGCCGGCACCCATTGCGCCGAGCCGCTTCTCGCGCGCTATGGTGTCACCGCGACTGCACGCGCCTCCTTCGCCATGTATAATACGGTCGAAGAGGTCGACCGGCTGGTCGAGGCGTTGCGCAAGGCCTATGACATGTTCGCTTGAGGCGAATGACGGAAATGACTGAAAAGATTCAAGAGAACGAGGAGAGGGCAGTGGACCCCGAGGCGGCCGTTGAGGCGACCCCCGCCACCCCTGCGCCCGAGCACGACCAGCTCAAGGACGACCTTGTGGCGGCGCTGAAGACCGTGTTCGATCCCGAGATCCCGGTCGACATCTACGAGCTTGGCCTCATCTATCGGCTAGACGTGGATGCCGAGCGCAATATCGAAGTGGACATGACGCTCACCGCACCCGGCTGCCCTGTGGCCGGCGACATGCCAGGCTGGGTGGAAAACGCCGTCTCGTCCGTTCCCGGCGTCGGGCAGGTTAAGGTCAATCTCGTCTTCGATCCGCCCTGGGACCCGAGCCGCATGTCCGACGAAGCGCGGCTTGCGCTCAACATGTTCTAGGCGGACTTGAACCCAACCCCGATCTATCCCAAGTTGAGACCATGACCCTACCGAAGCTCATGACCCTGACCGATGCCGCCGCCGAGCGCATCCGCGCGCTCATGTCGGCTTCCGGCAAGAACGCCACCGGCCTCCGCATCGGCGTGAAGAAGGGCGGTTGCGCCGGCATGGAATACACCATGACCTATGCCGAGACGAAGGCGCCGCATGATGAGGTGGTCGAGGACAAGGGCGTGCGCATCTTAATCGATCCGACCGCTGTTCTGTTCCTGCTCGGCACCGAGATGGACTACCGCAGCGACCGCATGAGCTCAGGCTTCGTGTTCAACAATCCGAACCAGACAGGCTCTTGCGGGTGCGGCGAGTCCGTATCGCTCACCCCGGCCACCGAAGCGAGCCGCGTAGGCGCTACCGACAGCTAGACTGAAATCTCTTAAATCTGACGAGAGTGTGTAGCGCGCCCTAGTCCAGGGGACGCACGGAGCGCGTCATGAAGGCGGGGACATGCTCGCCCATGCCGCGTACGCCGCCACGCGAAGGCTGCGGGGGCTTGGGCGGAAGCCGATGGCCGGTATGGGATTGCGGCTGAGGCGCAGGCGATGGATGGGAATGAGTATGCGCCGCTTTTGGCGCTGAGCTCTGGGCTGGCTTCGCGTGAGCGGCTGGTGGATGCTGCTCTCGCCTCTGCTGATTTTGCGGCTGAGGGGGCTGGTGGGGCTGAGGAGGCTGGTGGGGTTTGCTGGCTTTGTGCGCGGGCGAGACCCCATGCTCCTTGCGCTGAGTCTCGGGCCGTGCTTGCGGGCTCGCCTGCGCTCCGCCGCCTCTATTGCGACTTGATCGCGAGCCTCGCCGGTGGCGCCCGTTCGAGCGGCCCCGGTCTTCGCGCGCGTGAGCGATCTCGGCGGGGCTCGGCTCGCCATCGATCCACGGGATGTCATGGCGGAGCAGCCTTTCGATGGCCTTGATCGCCTTGGTCTCTTTCGGCGTGACCAAAGTTGCTGCGAAGCCTTCGCGGCCGGCGCGTCCCGTGCGCCCGATGCGGTGGACGTAGTCCTCGGGATGAATCGGAACGTCGTAGTTGAAGATGTGGCTGACGTCGGGGATGTCGAGGCCGCGGGCGGCGACGTCGCTCGCGGCAAGAAAGGTGATGGTGCCGTTGCGGAAGGCGTCGAGCGTCGCCGTGCGCTGATGCTGGTCCATGTCGCCATGCAGCGCGCCGACGTTGAAGCCGTGGCGCAACAGCGAGCGGTGGACGATGCCAACGTCCTTCTTGCGGTTGCAGAAGATGATGGCGTTCCTGACGTTAATCTCCCGCATCAGCGCTCGGAGCGCTTCGCGTTTGCCCGCAGCGTCGTCCGGGGCCTTTTTGAGCCGCTGCACGATCGTCGTGGCGGCCGGCGCTTGCGGCGCGATTTCGATGCGTTCTGGCCGATGCAGGAAGTTGTCGACCAGGCGCTGAATCTCCGCCGGCATGGTCGCCGAGAAGAACAGCGTTTGGCGGGTGAAGGGAAGAAGCTTGCAGATGCGCTCGACATCCGGGATGAAGCCCATGTCGAGCATGCGGTCGGCTTCGTCGATGACCAGGATCTCGATGCCGTTGAGCAGAAGCTTGCCGCGAGAGAAATGGTCGAGCAGGCGGCCTGGCGTGGCGATCACCACATCGGCGCCGCGGTCAAGCTTGCGGTCCTGATCCTCGTAGGACACCCCGCCAATCAAGAGCGCCACGGTCAGATTGTGGTTCTTGCCGAGAATTTCGAAATGCTCGGCAACCTGCGCCGCAAGCTCGCGTGTGGGCGCGAGGATCAGCGAGCGCGGCATGCGGGCTCGCGCCCGGCCTCGCTCGAGCCGCGTCAGCATCGGCAGCACGAAGGACGCCGTCTTGCCGGTGCCGGTCTGGGCGATGCCGAGCACGTCGCGACCAGCGACGGCGTGCGGCACGGCTTGCGCTTGGATGGGAGTGGGAGACTCGAAACCCGCCGCTTGAACAGCGGATAAAACCTTTGAACTTAAGCCAAGTTGTGAAAAGCTCATGAATTAGCAAAACAAGCGCGGGCCCGAAGCACCACGCGCGTCTCTTTCATTTTTAATCGCGCAATTATTTGCTGCAACGATTCGTGCAGCCTGCGCAAGACATCTACCAAAGCAATGAGGCCTTATACCCTGCAATGCTTGCTCCTCAAATAGGGGGCGGGCGCATCATGCGCAAGAGGCAAATGGCCGCCACGCTGTCTAATCATCCTTTGGGACATTGGTCGGGGCCGCTGCCGGCGGGGCGCCAGAGCTCTTCGCCGGCGCCTTTGCCATGGCATATTTGCCGGGCGCTGTGCCTTTGACGTACAGGGTGATGTCCTTGTCCGCATCGAAATCGTATGAGCTCACGATGATGGTGATCTGATTGTCCTTGGTCTCTTCACCCTCGATCTCGATCGAAGCATTGCCGAGCTTCTGATCGTTGACCTCCTTGATCGGAGCGGTCGCAACGATCTTGGGGACAGGGTCGGTTTCGGACAGCGCGAGCCACTGCAGATAGACGCGCGCCCCGAAGGACTGCTCGGTCCCGCTCATGACCACGATGGCGCGATAGAAACCTCCTTGTTTCCCTTCCGACCAGGAGCCGCCGGTGACGACGTCAGCGACCTCCGGCGGAAGGCCCTCGACGATTTTGGCGTCATCGTCTGCCGCCAGGGCTGAAGCCGACGGGATCAGTGCAACAGCAAGGAGCGCGGTGGCGCGCAATACGGACTTGAGCATGAGGAACCCCCTGACTTGAAATCTGACGCGCCGCTTGAACCGGCCTCGCCACGCCGATTTTAGAGTATCGCACCTCATTGTGACAGCCTATGACGGGCCTTGCGCATCGCTCATAAAGCGGCGGAAAGCGATCCTTTCTCGCTCTCGGGGGAGGCGGCAGCAAGACATGCGGGACTATGCCGATGTGGTGGTGAAACCGCCGATTCTGTTCGTGGGCGCCGTTCTTCTTGGCTGTCTGTTGAGCTGGATCATCCCTCTCGGTCCTGGGCTTGGCTCGGCCAACACACGCGCCCTTGCCGTCGGCGGAGGCTTCGCGCTGATCGGATTTGCCCTGATGGCTCTTTCGGTGCGCCAGTTCCGGCAGGCGGGCACGAGCATCATTCCCGGCGAGCCCTCGACGGTCCTGCTCGAAAGCGGCCCTTACCGCTTCACGCGGAACCCGATCTATATCGGCTTCGTGATCTTCTATTTCGGTCTCGCCATTATGCTGACCAGCGCCTGGATGCTCGTACTTCTCATTCCGGTGCTGATCATCTTGCAGCGCGGCGTGGTCGAGCGCGAGGAAGCCTATCTGCAAGCGAAGTTCGGCGGGGCCTACCGCAAATACCAGACGCGCGTTCCGCGCTGGCTCTGACCCACCACTCGTCATGGCCGGGCTTGTCCCGGCCATCCACGTCTCTTGTTCATGCGATGAAATTCGTGGATGCCCGGCACAAGGCCGGGCATGACAAAGAATCGGAAACTAAATATCCAGTTCGTCGGGCTTGGCGAACTCGGCGCGCTCCTGGATGAATTGGAAACGCGCCTCGGGCTTGTTGCCCATCAGCTGATCGACAACCTTGGTCGTCAGGTTGCGCTCGTTCTCGACGATCTCAACGCGGAGCAGCGTGCGGACACTGCGGTCCATGGTCGTCTCTTTGAGCTGCTTCGGCAGCATCTCGCCCAGGCCCTTGAAACGCGAGACATCGACTTTCCCCCTGCCGTTGAACTCTGACTTGAGCAGCTCGACCTTATGCGCGTCGTTCCGCGCGTAGGCGGTCTTGGCGCCCTGGCTCAGGCGGTAGAGCGGCGGCACGGCGAGATAAAGATGCCCGCCTTCGATCAGTCCGCGCATCTCCTGGTAGAAGAAAGTGATGAGCAGCGAGGCGATGTGGGCGCCGTCGACGTCGGCGTCGGTCATGATCACGACCTTCTCGTAGCGAAGGTCTTGGTCGCGGTATTGCGTGCCCGTGCCGCAGCCAAGCGCCTGAATGAGGTCCGCGAGCAGCTGATTGTCGGCGAGCTTGGTGGAGCTTGCGCTCGCCACGTTGAGAATCTTGCCGCGCAAAGGGAGCACCGCCTGGCTCGCCCGGTCGCGCGCCTGCTTGGCGGAGCCGCCGGCTGAATCGCCCTCGACGATGAAGATCTCGGTGCCTTCGGCGGCGCTCAGCGCGCAATCGGCGAGCTTGCCAGGGAGCCGCAGGCGGCGCGTGGCGGTCTGCCGGCCGATCTCCTTTTCCTTCTTGCGGCGAAGCCGGTCCTCGGCGCGGTCGACCACCCAGTCGAGCAGGCGGTTGGCTTGCGGCGGATTGCCGGTGAGCCAATGGTCGAAGGCATCGCGCACCGTCGTCTCGACAATGCGGGTGGCTTCCTGGGTCGCGAGCCGGTCCTTGGTCTGCCCCTGGAATTCAGGCTCGCGGATGAACATCGAGAGCAACGCGCCGGCCGTTGACAGAATGTCCTCAGCCGTCAGTTGCGCGCTTCGCTTATTGCCGACGAGTTCGCCATAGGCGCGCAAGCCCTTGACCAGAGCGGAGCGCAAGCCGGCTTCATGGGTGCCGCCGTCGGGCGTGGGCACGGTGTTGCAGTAGGAGTTGAGGAAGCCGTTCTCGCCGGCGACCCAGGCAATGGCCCATTCCACCGCGCCGTGGCCTTCGCGTTTGTTGCTTTTGCCGGTGAAGAACTCCTTGGTGACGGTCTCCTGGCCTTCGATGCGGTCTGCGAGGAAATCCTTGAGGCCGCCTGGGAAGTGGAGCACCGCGCTTTGCGGCGTCTCCTTATCGCCGGCGAGCAGCGCGGCGGCGCAAGACCAGCGGATCTCGACGCCGCCGAAGAGATAGGACTTGGATCGCGACATGCGGAACAGCCGCGCCGGCGCAAACGCCACACCCTTGCCGAAGATCTTGGGGTCAGGCTTGAAGCGGACCGTGGTGCCGCGGCGGTTCTTCACCGCGCCAAGCGCCTTCAGCGGGCCGTCGGGCTCTCCGCGCGCATATGTCTGTCGGTAGAGCTTCTGCCCGCGCGCCACCTCGACCTCGAGGTGCTCCGAGAGCGCGTTCACCACCGAGACGCCGACGCCGTGCAACCCGCCGCTCGTGTCGTAAACCTTGGAGTTGAACTTTCCGCCAGAATGCAGCGTGGTCATGATGACTTCGAGCGCCGATTTCTTCTTGAACTTCGGATGCGGGTCGACGGGGATGCCGCGTCCGTTGTCGGTGACGCTCAGGAAGCCGTCTTCCTCGAAGCTGACCTCGATGCGGGTGGCGTGGCCCTCGACCGCCTCGTCCATGGCGTTGTCGAGCACCTCGGCGAACAAATGATGCAGAGCCTTCTCGTCGGTGCCGCCGATATACATGCCAGGCCGCCGGCGCACGGGCTCGAGCCCCTCAAGCACCTCGATGTCGGCGGCGGTATAGGCATTGTCGGACGCAACCCCGCCGTTCCGCTTCGCCTTGGCGGGCTTAGCGGCGATCGGCTTCTTCTTCAGCTCATCTTCGAGCTTGGCAAAGAGGTCGCGTGATGTTGCAGATTTGCGCAATCGAGCTCGCCCGGCCACGACAAACGAATCTCTGGTTGAATGGGACTGACCCTAGCTCGCACGCATAAGCGACTTTTTCAAGCCATGCTTATTCGTGCGCTGAAGCCCGACCCAAGCGTCATTCCGACGAAAGTCGGAATCCAGCGCGCGAAGCGCAATTAAACCTGGATACCGGCTTTCGCCGGTATGACCAGCGCATTTGTTCTGGTCAGCCTATGACGGCGCACTATCAGGCGATCTTGCCGCCGCCGATCTTGGTGATGAACACGACCGAAGGCCGTGGCGGCCGATCCTCCCTGAAATCTGGCCAACGCGTCGCAGGGGTCTTGTAGGTCGACGGCCGCCCGAAGCCGTAAAGGGCTTCGGCGCCATCGGCGGCCGGGTGCTGCACGGCCACAAACAGCGTCTCCCTATCCGGCGTGAAGCATGGTCCGCACAGCTCGGCCCCAACCGGCACGCGATAGAACAGCTTCGAGGTGCCGCGCCTCTCGCTCTCGGTCTCCAGACCGTAAAGGCCGTCGGCTCGGCCGGTGCGTGGCCAGTTGTCTCCCTGATCGGTGGCAATCCACAGCCGGCCTTCATCGTCGACGCAGGCGTTATCGGGGCAGGCGAACCAGCCATTGTTCGAGGTGGCGGGATTCCAAAGCGCGTCGACCCCGCCGCGAGGAGCGCGCGGGTTGCCGCATCGCACCAGGATTTCCCAGGTGAAGCTCTCATCCGCGTGGTCGCCGTCTTTGGGCGCGAGCTCGATGATATGGCCGAACAGGTTTTCGGCACGCGGGTTCGCCTTGTCGACCTGGTCCGCTTTCCGCTTATCGTTGTTGGTGAGAATGACGTAGACCTTGCCGTTGGACTTGTTTGGCTGAACGTCCTCTGGCCGGTCCATGCGCGTGGCGCCGAGGAGGTCTGCCGCGCGCCTGGCATCGATCAGCACATCTGCCTGCGACTTGAAGCCGGACTCCGGCGTGAGCCCTGCCTCGCCGAAAATGAGCGGCAGCCATTTGCCGGTGCCGTCGGCATCGAATCGCGCGGCACAAAGGGTTCCCTTCGACAAGAGCGACATGTTGGCCGCGCGGTCGTCAGGGTGGTACCGGCCGTCGGTGACGAAGCGATAGACATACTCGCCGCGCGTGTCGTCGCCGCAATAAACGACGACACGATCGTCCTTGTTGAGCACCGTCTCGGCACCTTCGTGGCAGAAGCGGCCCAGCGCGGTGTGCTTCACCGGAACGAAGTTGGGGTCGAACGGATCGATCTCCACGATCCAGCCGAAACGGTTCGGCTCGTTCGGCTCCTTGTCGACGTTGAAGCGGTCGTGGAATTTGCCCCAGGCCTGCCAAAACGCCGGCACCCCATAACGCGCATAGCTCGCTGCCTGATCGCCGCCGACGCCCGCGGCAGCCTTGTTCTCGGCGTCGCGCTGGTCGGTCCAAAAGTAGAAGTGGAAATTCTCTTCCGCGGTGAGATAGGTGTTCCAAGGCGTCATGCCGCCGGCGCAATTGTTGAGCGTGCCGACGATGAGCTCGCCGGAAGGGTCGTTGCTGGTTTGCAGCCGTTTGTCGCCTGCCGCCGGGCCGTCGGCCGCCATCGCGGTAAGAGGGCTGATGCGGCGGTTATGGGGACTGTCGAGCACGACCCCCCAATCCTCGCCGTCGCGGACGATCTCGACCACGGTGACGCCGTGCGCCGCCATCTCGATGTCGACGAGCTCCTCCGTCATATCCTTGAAGCCGGTCGTATCCTGACGCTCCTTCAAGGCCGGGAACATCAGTTCTTCGTTGGTGTATTCGTGATTGACGCAAAGGAGCCCATGGCTGCTGCTGCCGTCGATCGGGAAATAGGCGATGTAGTCGTTGTTGTAGCCGAATTGCCGGAGCTGCGCGGCTGCGGTCTGCGTGAGAGGATCGAACGGCAAGGAATCCGGAAAGAGCTTGTCGCCCCATCTGATCAAGGGCCGAGCCTTGTAGCCGTCGGCGACATGATGGTCGATGTCGACGCCTGCCTCGATCTCCTCGAATTGGAAGCGATCGGGGGACGCTTCCGCCCTCGCTTTGCTTGCGGCGAGCACGGCGGGCCCGAACAAGGACGCGATGGCAGCGACCCCGAGCGTTCCGCGCATCATCTCGCGGCGGTTGTAACGCCGCAAGATGACGTCGCCGAGCATCTCGCCATGGTCCGGGCTGCGCGGAATGTCGTCATGGGCCTCGCAGGCGGCGGCCCTGTTGCGGAACTTGTCTCTATTCGCCATATGCGGTGTGAGGATGGTTGCTGGGGTCGGGCAGACTAAGGCCCGGCTATGACAGGTTCTTGACGAGGTCAGCAAGCGTGGCGGAACAGACACCGATCTGCAATTTCGGGTGGAAAGCGCTGCCGTTTTCGCTTCCCGGCGTTGACGGCAAGACTTACAGCCTCGCCGAGCTGAAAGGCAAGAACGGCACGCTCGTGATATTCATCTGCAATCACTGCCCTTACGTCAAGGCGGTGATCGACCGCATCGTGCGCGATGCCAACGAGCTCAAATCCTATGGCATCGACACCGTCGCCATTTCCTCCAACGACGCCGATCACTACCCTGAGGACTCCTTCGACAACATGAAGCGGTTCGCGCAAGCGCACGGCTTCATCTTCCCCTATCTCTACGACGAGACCCAGGACGTCGCCCGCGCCTATGACGCGGTGTGCACGCCGGACTTCTTCGGCTTCAACTCCAAGCTCGAGCTGCAATATCGCGGGCGCCTCGATGCGAGCCGGAAGGAGGCTGGGCCTGCCGACGCACGCCGTGAGCTGTTCGAGGCGATGCGCGAGATCGCCGAGACGGGGAAGGGTCCGCGCGAGCAAACCGCATCCATGGGCTGCTCGATCAAGTGGAAGGCCGCCTAAAGGTTCTCCTCACCCTGAGGAGGCCGCGGAACGCGGCCGTCTCGAAGGGTGGGAGCCCCATTGCTTCGAGACGCGACCTTGCGGCCGCTCCTCAGCATGAGGGGCGCGGGCCCGTTAACCGCCCGTTAAGCCTAACCCTTTCCCGTTTCTTTACCCGGCGCTCCCTAGACTTTGCCTCAAATGCAAGGGGAGTCCGGCATGACGATCATGCGCTACGCCATTCTGATCACGCTCGCGATAGCCTCGCTATGCGCCATGGTCAGTGTCGGCGCCGACAACGGCCAGAGGTTCCTGGTCGACGCCGGTCAGGGCGGAGCGGTCGCGTCACACGAAGTCTTCCTGTGGATGCTTGGCGGCATCGCGGTCGTCACCGCTCTCTCGCTCTGCCACTTCGTGGTGTTCGGCATCCCAAGCCTGCTCGGCGGCTGGTACGCGAGCAACAGGCAATGGCTCGGCACGCTCCTGATCCTGGTCCTGATGTGGGGAGCGTTCTATCTGATGAAGGGGAAAGTTTCTGAGACGGGGGAGCCCTGGCAGGGGCCTTCGGTCACTGATCCCGCGTCCTACGGGGGTTACGCGGCAAGCGACCAGAAGGTCGAGTAGACCGGGCGGAAAGTGGGGCGGCCAAGACTTCGGCCGCCCCATTCGCTTCGGTCCCCCCAAGGACCACCGCGTCAAACGCTGTAATACATGTCGAACTCGATCGGGTGCGGCATCATCTCGAACCGCTCCACCTCTTCCATCTTCAGCTCGAGATAGGCATCGATGGCATCGTCGGTGAAGACGTTGCCCTTCTTCAGGAAGGCGCGGTCCCTGTCGAGCTCCTCACACGCCTGGCGAAGCGAGCCGCACACGGTCGGCACCTTCTCGAGCTCCTCAGGCGGCAAGTCGTAGAGGTTCTTGTCGATCGGATCGCCGGGGTTGAGCTTGTTCTCGATGCCGTCGAGCCCCGCCATCAGCATGGCGGAGAAGGCGAGATAGGGGTTGGCGGCGGGATCGGGGAAGCGCACCTCGACGCGCTTGGCCTTCGGCCCTGAGCCGAGCGGGATGCGGCAGGCCGCCGAACGGTTGCGCGAGGAATAGGCGAGCAGCACCGGCGCCTCGTAGCCCGGCACCAGCCGCTTATAGGAGTTGGTGGTCGGATTGGTATAGGCGTTGAGCGCCTTGGCATGCTTCAGGATGCCGGCGATATAGTGCAGCGCCGTGTCGGAAAGATCGGCGTATTTGTCGCCGGCGAAGACCGGGGTCGATCCCTTCCAGATCGACTGGTGGACGTGCATGCCCGAGCCGTTGTCGCCGAATACCGGCTTCGGCATGAAGCAGGCGGTCTTGCCATAGGCCTGGGCCACCATGTGGATCACATATTTGTAGATCTGCATGGAATCGGCGAGCTTCACCAGCGGTCCGAACTTGATGCCAAGCTCGTGCTGCGCGGCGCCCACCTCGTGGTGATGCTTTTCGGTGGTGACGCCCATGTCTGCCATCACGGAGAGCATCTCCGAGCGGAGGTCTTGCGCGGAATCGACCGGCGGCACGGGGAAGTAGCCACCCTTGGTGCGCGGCCGGTGGCCGAGATTGCCCATCTCATATTCGGTGTCGGTGTTGGTCGGCAGCTCGGCCGAGTCTATTCTGTAACCGCAATTGAAGGGTTCGGCGGCGAAGCGCACGTCGTCGAACACGAAGAACTCAGCCTCAGGCCCGAACACGGCGACGTCGCCGATGCCAGTCTGCTGGAGATAGGCCTGCGCCTTGCCCGCGATCGAGCGCGGGTCGCGCTCATAAGGCTCGTTGGTCAAGGGCTCGAGCGTATCGCAGAAGATCGCGAGCGTGCTTTGCGCGAAGAACGGGTCAAGCACCGCCGTTGACGGGTCCGGCATCAGCTTCATGTCGGACTCGTTGATCACCTTCCAGCCGGCGATGGATGAGCCGTCGAACATGATCCCGTCGGTGAACGCGTCCTCGTCCATCAACTTCGAGTCCATGGTGACGTGCTGCATCTTGCCCCGCGGATCCGTGAAGCGGAGGTCGACGAACTTGATTTCATCGTCTTTGATTTTCTTCACTACGTGCTTAGCGTCTGCCATTTTACTCCCCTGTCCTTCGTATGTTTGATACCGGCTTGCCGGCTCCCTGCAAGACGGCGGTACTGATCTTGATTCTGGCTTGGCCTAGGGCCGGTGCATTGTTGCCTCGTCAGATGGCGTCGTTCCCGGTCTCGCCGGTGCGGATGCGCACGGCCTCCTCCACATTCGACACGAAAATCTTGCCGTCGCCGATGCGACCCGTCTTCGCCGAGGCGATGATCGCCTCGATGGCCTTTTCCACCATGCCGTCGCCGAGCACGAGCTCGAGCTTCACCTTGGGCAGGAAATCGACCACATATTCGGCGCCACGATAGAGCTCGGTGTGGCCTTTCTGGCGCCCGAACCCCTTGGCTTCGGTGACGGTAATACCCTGCAAACCGATCTCCTGCAGGGCTTCCTTGACCTCATCCAGCTTGAACGGTTTGATGATCGCCTCGATTTTCTTCATGTTCTCCACCACACCTCCCGTTGGGCATACCAAACCTCTTAAGCCGCGCGCTTTCGCCCGCAGCCTGCCGGACTCCTGCCGCCGCCCAAGCACGCCCTATGCCAATCTTGTCAGGGGGAGGGTTCCTTCTGATTCCAGGGTTTTATGAGCAGGCGCCGGGACATCCCGGCCCCGCCCTCGTAAGCCAAGCCCAGGATTTAGGCAATATGCACAGGATTTCAGCAATCTGCCCGCGACAGGTCCCTTTTCGTTTTCGTTGGGGGTTTGCTTTATCGTGCGCTCGATGCTCGAGCTCTTGACGTCGGAGGAGATGGGCCAAGCCGACCGCCTTGCCATGGAGGGCGGGGTGCCGGGCCTTGAGCTCATGGAGAATGCCGGGCGCGCCGTGGCCGACGAGGTCGCGACGCGCTTCCCCGACGCAAGCGAGGTCGCAGTGCTTTGCGGGCCCGGCAACAACGGTGGCGACGGCTTCGTTGCCGCCCGCCATTTGCTCGATAGGGGTTACAGGGTGCGTCTTGGGTTCAAGGGGGAGCCGAACCGCCTGCCGCCCGACGCGGCCTCCATGGCCAAGACCTGGACCGGCGCCGTCGAGCCTCTCTCCGCCGAGCTTCTCTCCCGCGCCGAAATCGTGGTCGATGCCCTGTTCGGGGCAGGGCTGGCGCGGCCCATCGAGGGCGATTTCGCCGCGCTGATCGAAACCGTGAATGCAGGCGGACTGCCCGTCGTCGCGGTGGACGTGCCGAGCGGCGTCGACGGCACCACCGGCGCGGTCAAGGGCATTGCCGTGCGCGCGCTCGCCACGGTCACCTTCTTTCGTCTGAAGCCCGGGCACCTGCTCTTGCCTGGGCGCGCGTTGTGCGGCGAGACCCGCGTGGCCGATATCGGCATTCCCGACAGTGTGCTCGACACCATCAAGCCGAAGACTTTCGCCAACGAGCCTAGCTTGTGGCTGCCGCATTTTCCCTGGCCCACGCCGCAAGGCCACAAATACGCGCGCGGTCACGCGGTGGTCGTGTCCGGTCCGGCCTTCAGCACTGGAGCGGCAAGGCTTGCGGCCATGGGAGCATTGCGGGCCGGCGCCGGCCTCGTCACCGTCGCCTCGCCAAAGGACGCCGTGGCGGTGAACGCCTCGCAGCTCACTGCCATCATGGTGCGGGCCGCCGACGACGCGAAGGACCTTGCTCAGCTATTGTCGGATGAGCGCAAGAACGCGGTGCTGATCGGCCCGGGAGTGGGCGTCGGCGAGAGCACAAAGGCAAAGGTCATGGCGGCACTGGCGAGCAATGCCGCAATCGTCCTCGACGCCGATGCGCTGACCTCCTTTGCCTCCGGCCCCGATTCCCTCTTCGCTGCCATTCGCGGGCGCTCCGCTCCGGTCGCGCTCACGCCGCATGAGGGCGAATTCGCGCGGCTCTTCGGTCAGATCGGGGAGGGCGCCAAGCTCGAAGCCGCCCGCACCGCGGCCGCGCGTTCAGGTGCCGTCGTGCTGTTGAAGGGCTCCGACACCATCGTCGCCGCGCCGGACGGAAGAGCCTCGATCAATGCCACCTCAAGTCCCTGGCTCGCCACGGCCGGGACCGGCGACGTGCTTGCCGGAATGATCCTCGGCCTGTTGGACCAGCGAATGGATCCCTTCGCGGGCGTGTCCGCCGCGGTGTGGATGCATGGCCGTGCCGCCCAGCTCTTCGGACCGGGCCTGATCGCCGAGGATTTGCCCGAGATGCTGCCCGCGGTCCTCCGGGAACTGGCGGATGCAAGCAAGAAATGGCAGGAAAAAGGGGTTCGGGCCGGCGGGGAGGGTGCCTGGTGACCCGATGTTGACACAGTGCGACCTTATGGGGGACATGAGAATCGGAGGGGCTCGAAAGGCCCGTTTTCTCGCCATGGGCTCATGACCAGACGCCGCCTATCGGTTTGCGGCCTTGCACTCGTCCTCATCGCGGGGGCGAGCCAGGCGAGCGCCGAAGACGTGACTCTACTCCGGGCGCGAGAGGGGGCTGCGGCGCTGCTCCGCGGCCAGTACGACAAGGCGCTTGCCGCCTATGACGAGGCTCTGTCCAATCCGGAAATTGCGGATTTCGTCAAAGCCAGCATCTACAGCGATCGCGGCGTCGCCAAATGGCGGCTGAAGCAGACCAAAGAAGCCGTCGACGACTTCAATCAGTCAATCCAGATCTCGCCCGAGAGCGCCTCGGTCTACAACAACCGTGGCAACGCGCTCATGGATCTGGGCCATCCCGACGAGGCGGTGAAGGACTTCGACCGCGCCATCGCGCTCTCGCCGAATTACGGCGCGGCCTACAACAATCGCGGCAACGCCCACGCCGTACTTGCCCAATACGAGCCGGCCTTCCAGGACTATCGCAAGGCCGTCGAGCTGATGCCGACCAGCGCCGTCGCCCTCAACGGTCGCGGCAAGGCGCACGCGTCACTGCAACGCTACCATGCTGCGGTTCGCGACTACTCCCGCGCGCTCGCCCTGAATACCAAATACGACGCCGCCTACGAGAACCGCGGCGAGGCTTACCTTGCGCTCGGTCGATACGGTGAGGCGGCAGGGGACTTCACCCAGGCGCTCGCCTCGAAGCCGGACCAGCCGGACGTGCTGCTCTTGCGCGCCCGCGCCTATGCCGGCGACAAGAAATACAACACAGCCGTCGAGGATCTCAGCAAGGCGATCGAGCTCAAGCCTGACCTCACCGACGCCTATATCGAACGCGGCGAGGTCTACACGCAGGTGCGCCGCCTTCCCGACGCCATTACCGATTTGACCCGCGCCATCGAGCTTAGCCCCCAAGACGCCAAGGCTTACGCCATGCGTGCCGAGGCAAGGATGAGGGCCACGCCGCCGAAGAAGCCGGAGCCTGTGTCCATCGTTGCCAAGCAGCCTGAAGCCGCGCCTGCCGATCCAAACGCTGCCCCCCCTGCCGCCCCCGGTGCGCCTGCCGATCCGAATGCGGTTGCCCCAGGCGCAACGGCTTCTGCCGATCCAAACGCACCAGCCCCCGCCGATGCGAATGCCACTCCAGATACGGCGACCGCCTCCGCTGATCCGAACGCGGCCGCCGTTCCTGCCGATCCAAATGCCGCCGCCCCGGCCGATCCGAATGCTGCGGTTGCACCTGCCGATCCGAATGCCGTGGCGGCTCCCGCCGATCCGAACGCCGCTCCCGCCGATCCGAACGCGGCTACCCCCGGCGCAAACGCAGCTGCCGATCCGAATTCTGCGGCTCCAGCTGACGCCAGTGCCGACCCAAACAATGCCCCCGCCGCGGATGCCGCTCCCGAGCCCGTTCAGGCTGACGACGAGGCGCTGAAGGACCTCCAAGAGGCCCTAACGCTTGCCCCCGACGATCCGGTTGCCTTGCGTCTTCGCGGCGACTTCTACCAAGCCACCGGCAAAACGACGGAAGCGATTGCCGATTATCAGGCCGCGCTCGCCAAGGATCCCTTCCAGAGCGAGAGCCGGGACGCGCTCGAGAAGCTCGGCCAGGATGTGCTTGCGGAGCAAGGGCTGCCCTTGGCGCCCCCGGTGTCAGATTGGGTCGTCACCGAACCATCCCCCGGGCGCTACGTCGCCACCAATCCGAAATACAAAAAGCTGCGTGCCGAGCTTGAGATGTTCGGCTCGGGCAAGCCCAAGATCATCGAATGGACCCAGATGAAGGATGCGCTCGCCGGCATTGGCCTGCTCCGCTACTACGCTGGCGATTTGGCGGAGGGCGCCAACCAGGAGCTCCTCTATACGGCGATCATCGATCTCTCGGCGAACAAGGTCGTCACCATCGAGCCCTATAGCTGGGGCGCCAATGCCGCCAAATGGGATTGGCAGGCCTATTCTGTGGTGATCACCGACCCCGACGGCACCCCCAATGAGATCAAGCTGAGAAAGCCGAAGCCGAGGCCCGTTGCTCGCGAGGGAGGCGGCTTCTTTGACCCATGGCGTGGGCGAGGACAGGGGCAGGCTACACCTCGTGGTCGTCGTGGCGGAGGCGGAGGTGGCGGCGGCGGCCTTTTCGGCTGGTTCGGCCGATAGTCTGTATGGACAATGCCGCCTCTCGCGCGTCATACCGGCGAAAGCCGGTATCCAGGAAAATGGAGTCGTAGCTTTTGGACTGGATTCCGGCTTGCGCCGGAATGACGGTCATAGGAACCACCCAAGTAGCCAAGCAAATGACCCTCTTCCTTGCCAGCGTGCGCGACGAGGCCGAAGCCGCGATCGCTCTCCTCGCCGGCGCCGACATCATCGATCTGAAGGAACCTCGGCGGGGCGCTCTCGGCGCGCTGGACCGGGAAACCACATGCAGCATCGTGTCGCTCATTGATGGCCGCGCGCCGGTGAGCGCCACCATCGGCGATCTCCCGATGCACCCTGAAACCATCAGCGATGCGGTGCTGGAGAAGGCCGCCTGCGGCATCGACTACGTGAAGTTCGGGTTGTTCCCCGATGGTGACGCGCGACGCTGCCTCGATGCGCTTCGCCCGCTGGCGCGGCGCGTGCCTCTTATCCTTGTGCTGTTCGCCGACGGTCTGCCGGACTTCGACCCCATAGCCGCCGCGGCGGCCATGGGATCGGCCGGAATTATGCTCGACACCGCGGATAAAGGCTCAGGCTCGCTCCTCGCCCATCTCGATCCTCGTCGGCTCTTCAGTTTCGTGACGCAGGCCAGGGCTCATGGCCTGACGGTAGGCCTGGCTGGCTCGCTCACCGCGGCCGATGTGCCGGTGCTGCTTCCCCTTGCACCGGATTTGATCGGCTTCCGCGGCGCGCTTTGCCTTGGGCCCCGCAGCGCGTCCCTTGACCTTGCGGCTTGCGCCACCATCCGCGCCTTGATCCCGGAGAACCCGCTGCCGGCAGAAGAAAGCAAACTGCCGGCAAGGATGTCCGAAGCGCCCGCTCAAGCGTTATGTTAGGCAGAGCGCCCGTATTCCCGACGGAGTCCCTGATGCCGATGGCAGAAGAGCGAGTGACGCGAGCCGGCCGCGTGTCCACCGGCGGCACCGGCACCGATGCTCCTTACGACCGCGTCTTCGTGCACGACCTCGTGCTCGACGCCGAGATCGGCGTCTATACCCATGAGAAGGGCGTCACCCAGCGCGCGCGCTTCTCGGTGGATATCGAAGTGACGCCGACCGGGCTTGCGATTGATGACCAAATCGCGCGCGTGCTCGACTACGACATGATCATCGACACCATCAAGGACATCCTCGCCGAGGGCCACATCAACCTGGTCGAGACCTTGGCGGACGAGATTGCCTCGCGCTGCCTTGCCCATCCGCGCGCCGCGTCGGTGAAGGTGAAGATCGAGAAGCTCGACAAGGAGCCGGGCGCCGTCGGCGTGGAGATCGTGCGCCGGCGCGTACGGAGCTGATGGCCATGCGCGGCCAAGCTCTGCCGGTGCGGACCGCTGAGCGCGCGGTTGCGCTGGAGCCGCGGCCTGTCGTGGTGAAGCTCGGCGGCAGCATGGTGCGCTCGGCCGAGTTGCCTGCGTGGCTCGATGTCATTGCGGCAAGCCGGCGGCCGATCGTCATCGTGCCGGGCGGAGGGGCGTTGGCCGACGAGGTGCGCGCCGCGCAAGCGAGGCTCGGCTTCGGCGACGGCGCGGCGCACCGCATGGCGCTGCTCGCCATGGACCAGCTCGCTTGGGCGGTCGGGGGCTTGCGCGCCGGCTTCGAGGTTGGCGATACCGAAGACGCGTTGCGCGCCTCTCTTGCGCATGGCCGCGTGGCGGTGTGGGCGCCCTATAGCCTCGTCGCCGGCCGCAGCGACATCCCCCAATCCTGGACCATGACCTCCGATAGCCTCGCTCTGTGGCTCGCGCGCCGTCTCGGCGCCGAATGCTGCTATGTGATCAAGTCCATCGAGCGGCGCCGCGCCGCATTCAGCGCCGTGGAACTCGCCCGCGACGGCGTGGTCGACGAGGCCTTTCCCGCCCTGTTTAAGGACGCAGGCTTCCCCGCCTTCCTGCTTGGCCGCGGCGATCAGGAAGCCTTCGCTTCCTGCCTTTCGGATATGAGCCGGCGCTCTTGCGGCGCAAGCATCGATTAGATTGCCGACAAGGACGTCCGGCTTACGAAAGCAATGAGGAAGCCGCCGCTTGCTCGTCATACCGGCGAACGCCGGTATCCAGGTCTTCTTTCGCGCGTCCCGCGCGAGCTGGATTCCGGCGGACGCCGGAATGACGCGTTTCCCCGGCTCTCCTCTCGCGCTTCGAAGCACGGCGGGTTAGAAGCCTTTAGCTTTAGTCACCAACCGGACGAGCAATGGCTGAAAGCATCCTCTTCCTCACCGGACATCTGGCGCGCCCGCGGCTTGAGGCGGTGCTCGAGGGCATGAAGGCGAGCTTCGCCTGGAAGGTGCTCGACATCGGGGTCAAGGTCGCGGCGTTGATGACCGAGGAAATCATCGCACGCCGGCTGGCAAAGCCGGTGGAGGCCGACAAGATCATGCTGCCCGGCCGCTGCCGCGCCGATCTCGACCGCTTGAGCCAGCGCTTCGGCGTGCCCTTCGTGCGCGGCCCCGATGAGCTCAAGGACATACCCGGCTTTTTCGGCCGCGCGGCCAAGGCCTCTGACATGACCAAATACGACATCCAGATCTTCGCCGAGATCGTCGATGCCTCGGCGCTGTCCGTCGATGCGATCCTCGCGCGCGCCGAGGATTATGTGCGCAAAGGCGCCAATGTCATCGACCTCGGTTGCCTGCCGGACACGCCCTTCCCGCATCTCGAGCAGGCGGTGCAGGCGCTGAAAGCGAAGGGCTACAGGGTGAGCGTCGACTCCGCCGATCCCGACGAATTGCTGCGCGGCGGCAAGGCCGGCGCCGACTTTTTGCTGAGCCTCAACGAGGACACGCTTGCCCTTGCCGATCAGGTCACATCGACGCCGGTGCTGATCCCCAAGGAGCATGGCGATCTTCCCTCGCTCTACCGCGTTATGGATGCACTAGACGCTAAAGGCCGCGCCTACCTCGCCGACCCGGTTCTCGATCCCATCAATTTCGGCTTCATGCAGTCGCTCGAGCGCTACGCGCAAGTGCGGCGCGACCGGCCCAAGGCGGAGATGCTGCTCGGCACCGGCAATCTCACCGAGCTCACCGACGCCGACACCACCGGCATCACCGCGGTGCTGCTCGGCATTGCCTCTGAGCTTCATATCCGGAATGTGCTCTTGGTGCAGGTCAGCCCGCATACGCGGCGCACCGTGGAGGAGCACGACCTTGCCCGGCGCATCATGTATGCCAGCCGCGCCGACCACGATCTCCCGAAGGACTACGACTCAGGCCTGCTCGCGCTCCATGCCCGCCGACCCTTCCCGCAGACACCGGAAGAGATCGCCGAAAGCGCGGCGGAAGTACGCGACAAGAACTTCCGCATCGAGATCGCCGAGGACGGCATCCACATCTATAATCGCGACGGCCATCACATCACCCAGGACTTGTTCGAGCTATACCCGAAGCTCGACATCGAGAAGGACGGTGCGCATGCCTTCTATCTCGGGGTGGAGCTTGCGCGCGCGGAGATCGCCTGGAGGCTCGCCAAGCGTTATTCCCAGGATGAGCCTCTCGACTGGGGCGTGGCGGCGGACGCCCCGGCCGACGACAAGACGAGACTCAGAGAGGCAGGCCATACGCTGATCGCCAAGAAGAAGCGCCAAGCCTCGTGAGTTACGCTCGCGAGCGCGGAGACCGGTCATGCCGATGATCAGGGAGACCATCGTCACCACCCTCAATGCCGAGGGAAAGGTTCATATCGCGCCGCTTGGCCTCATTGCCGAAGAAGCCGGCTGGATCCTTGCGCCGTTCAAGCCGTCGACCACGCTCGACAATCTGCGCGCCAATCCTTATGCGGTAGCGAACTTCACCGACGATGTCCTCGTCTTCGCGAGCTGCCTGACAGATAGACGCGACTGGCCGACGCGTCACGCCACCCACATTCCCGGCGCGATCCTCGACGGCACGCTCAGCCACGCTGAGCTGAAGGTCGACTATGTGGAAGAGGACGAGCAGCGCCCGCGCTTCCACTGCAAAATGGTGTTCGAGGCCGCCCACGCTCCGTTCAAGGGCTTCAACCGCGCGCAAGCCGCGGTGATTGAGGCGGCAATTCTAGCGAGCCGTCTGCATATGCTGCCGCGTGAGAAGATCGAGCGCGAGCTTGGCTATCTGCAGATCGCGGTGGAGAAGACGGCCGGTCCTCGTGAGCACGAGGCCTGGCGCCTGCTGGTCGAGAAGATCGAGGATTACTTCAAGCATGCGCCCAAGCCGTCCTAAGACCCCCGCTACGGCCTCGGTCCGAGATAGGGCCGGTTGTAGCGCGCATCGACGCAGTACTGGCCGTTCCAGTAGCGATATTCGCCGCAGCTTGCCGGACGCGGCGGCAGGACAATGACCGGCTGTTCGACGACCACAGGAGGCACGACAGGAGCCGGTTGCGGCACGACCACTGGCGGGACCACGACCGCGGCAGGGGGAACGGCGTAGGGTCCGTATCGCCGGTATCGGCGGTCCCAATAGCCGGCAGGCTGGATGGATGAGGGCATCTTGCTCCATGCCGTTCCAGGCGCGGGGGCGGCAACCACGCCGCTCGCCGTGCCGAGTGCTCCGGCAATCAACACCAAGGTGAGTACGAGACCATACCGCATAGAACACTCCCCCTGTTTCCTTGGACCCATCTTCGAGCCTAACCATAGGGCGGCGCAAGGCTTCATGCGGGCAGAGCGGCCGGCTTTGGTTAACCGGTGCTCGATGGACTTGCGCTTCGTGCGATGCGCCTGATCAGCCGCATCGCCAGCCACAAGAACACGATGACCACGAGAAGCCCGATGAGCGGCGCCGCAAGGGCGAGAAGCGAGACGAGGAGGGAGCCGCCAAGCTCTGCCGTGGCGATGACCGGGTTGCCGACGCCTCCCGTAAGCACGGTCGATTTCGCCCGCAGCAAAGCGGTGACGCCTTGCGTGAGCCCCGCCACGCCGCCGCCGGCGATGATCGCCGTCGTCCATTTCAGCATTGGCGGCAGGTCGGTGATCACCGCCGCCGATACCAGAGTGCCGGCGACGACGGCGGCAGGAGTGGCCAGGGTGTCGAGCAGATTGTCGACGCCTGGAATGTAATAGGCGAGGATCTCCACCACCGCCGCCACCCCGAGCATCATCAGCGCCGACGGCGTTCCGAGCCAGGCGAAGTTCTCGCCCACCGGAAGGTACCCGGTATAAGCAGCCGCGCTCACCACCAGCATCGGCAGGAAGACGCGGAAGCCGGTCGCCGCCGCGAGCCCGACGCCAAGGGCAATTGAGAGTGCAAGATCAAGGTCGGACAT
>DATDLA010000148.1:0-2258 GCA_036519535.1 Methyloceanibacter sp. | reverse complement strand
CGCCGCACGATGCCGCTCACCATGCGCTCGACCCGCTCGGGGTCCACGGGGCGCTTGCGCAAGGCGATCTGCACCGAGCGCATCAGCTTGTCGCGGTCGAAGGGCATGCGCCGGCCGCTCCGCTTGACCACGGTCAGCTCGCGGAGCTGCACCCGCTCGAAGGTCGTGAAGCGGCCGCCGCAATCGGCGCACACGCGGCGGCGCCTGATGGTGGTGTGATCCTCGCTAGGCCGCGAGTCCTTCACCTGTGTGTTGGTGCTGCCGCAATAGGGGCACCGCATGGGCAACCGCCCTTCTTTGTTCCACCCTCACGACTCTTACCGATAGATGGGGAAGCGCCCGCAAAGTTCGACAGCGCGCTTCTTCACGCTTGTCTCGACGGCGGCATTGCCCTCGTCGCCATTGGCGGCAAGTCCATCGAGCACCTCGGTGATCATGTTGCCGACGGTCTGGAACTCGGTGATGCCGAAGCCGCGCGTGGTGCCGGCCGGCGAGCCCAAGCGAATGCCCGAGGTGACCATGGGCTTCTCGGGATCGAACGGCACGCCGTTCTTGTTGCAGGTGATGTTGGCCCGGCCGAGCGCGATCTCGGCAGCCTTGCCGGTGAGCTTCTTGGGCCTGAGATCGACAAGTATCAGATGGGTGTCGGTGCCGCCGGAGACGAGCGACACGCCGCCCTTCACCAGCGTCTCGCCGAGCGCCTTGGCGTTGTCGATCACCGACTGGATGTAGAGCTTGTAGGCCGGCGACAGCGCCTCTTTGAAGGCGACCGCCTTGGCGGCGATGATGTGCATCAGGGGGCCGCCCTGCAGTCCGGGGAAGACCGCAGAGTTGATCTTCTTGCCGATCTCCTCGTCGTTCGACAGCACCATGCCGGCGCGGGGACCGCGCAAAGTCTTATGCGTCGTGGTGGTGACCACATGGGCGTGCGGCAGCGGGCTCGGATGAAGCCCGGCGGCGACGAGCCCCGCGAAATGCGCCATGTCCACCATGAGATAAGCGCCGACGGAATCGGCGATGGCGCGGAAGCGCGGGAAATCGATGATGCGTGGGTAAGCAGAGCCGCCGGCGATGATCAGCGCTGGCTTGTGCTCTTTGGCCAGCCGCTCGACCTCGTCATAGTCGATGCGGTTGTCGTCCTTGCGCACGCCATATTGCACGGCGCTGAACCACTTGCCGGAGAGGTTGGGCGGTGCGCCATGGGTGAGATGGCCGCCATGCGCGAGCGACATGCCGAGCACCGCGTCGCCGGGCTTGATCAGCGCCAGCATCACGGACTGGTTCGCCTGCGAGCCTGAATGGGGCTGCACATTGGCGAAGGCGCAGTTGAACAAGCGCTTGGCGCGATCGATGGCGAGCTGCTCGACCACGTCGACATACTGGCAGCCGCCGTAATAGCGCTTCCCCGGATAGCCTTCGGCATATTTGTTGGTGAGCAGGGTGCCGGCGGCGTCGAGAACGGCCTGCGAGACGATGTTCTCCGAGGCAATCAGCTCGATCTCGTTCTGCTGGCGGTGCAACTCGTTCTGGACCGCGCCCCACACTTCCGGGTCAGCATCCTGCAAATGCCTGGTGAAGAACCCTGAATCGCGCGCCTCGGCACGCCTTGCGTCACTCGCCGCCATCGCCATCACTCCTCGGAACTTAAACCGCTTCCCACCCTGCCGGTGGACTTTTCCGCAAGAGCGCATCGCCAAGGCGAGGCTCCACGGCATTTGGTTGCCCTTACCACATGTCGGGAGACGGCGCTAGCAACACCCAAGAAATGGTCTTATGCACGCCTCTCGGCACCGACGAGGACCGGCCAAACGAGATCGCTGCGGTCCCGCTATTGGGCCGAGGCGGTCTCGGCGGCGCCGTCGTGGTTGTAGATGTCGGGACGGAAGTTCACCACGCCGTCAGGCGTCGCCCAGGCGCTGATATAGACGAAATAGACCGGGATCGGCTTTGCAAGCCTGACGTCAGCCTGCTCGCTCGTCTGCTTCATGGCCATCACGCGGTCCACGCTCCAGCCCGGCGTGTCGCGCAGGATCCACGCCACCAGGGCCTCGACGTTGTGCACCCGCACGCAGCCTGAGCTCTCGAACCGCACATTGCGGCCGAACAGGCTCTTGAGTGGGGTATCGTGCATGTACACGGAGTCCTTGTTCGGGAAGTTGATCTTCACGAAGCCGAGGGAATTCTCCGCCCAGGGAAGCTGGCGGTAGTTGTAGCCGTAGACCGCATCGCCAGACCAATTGATCGAGCGCGAGTCGAGC
>DATDLA010000147.1:0-7045 GCA_036519535.1 Methyloceanibacter sp. | reverse complement strand
GAGCGACTAGTTTCCACGGCAATAAATCCAAGCGGAGTAAGCATTTGGACGAGCCCGTGGTTCGCGTTCCTTGCTCTGTCTGGCGCGCGAGCGGCTATGCGAGAGGCGAACGCGCGATCCCGGAGGAGACGGCGGTCGCCTTCACCTACAACACCGCCTCCTATGCGGTGATGATGGCGAGCCCGCAGGATCTCGAGGACTTCGCCGTCGGCTTCAGCCTGACCGAGGGGGTGATCTCCTCCGTCGATGCCATCGAGAGTGTGGAGATCGTCGAGGAGGAGATCGGCATCGAGCTCCGCATCTGGCTCAAGTCGCCGGACGCCGCGGAGTTCCTGACGCGTCGCCGCAAGATGGCCGGTCCCACGGGATGTGGGCTGTGCGGCATCGAGAGCCTGGCCGAGGCCATGCGCCCGCCCCCCGAGGTGCGCGAAGGTCTTGTGGTCACGCCGGCTGAGATCATGACGGCGATCGAGTCTCTCTTCCCCTTGCAGGAGTTGAACCGCGCGACCCGCGCGGTGCATGGCGCTGGCTTTTTCGATCCGAGGCGCGGCCTCGTTGCCGTGCGCGAGGACGTCGGCCGTCACAATGCTCTGGACAAGCTCGCCGGCGCGCTCGCCCGCGAAGGCACTAATGCTGCGAAGGGCATCGTGGTGCTGACGAGCCGCGTCTCGGTGGAGATGGTGCAGAAATCCGCAATCATCGGCGCGCCCATCGTCGTCGCGGTATCGGCGCCGACCGCGCTCGCGCTCCGCATGGCAGAGGCTTGCGGCATGACGCTCGTGGCCGTCGCTCGCAAGGACGGGTTTGAGGTGTTCACCCATCCCCATCGCATCGGCGGCGCGCTTGCCGAAGCGGCCAGGCCGGCGGCAGCCAGGACGCCTTGAGGCCTTTGCAGGCTATTTGACCGTGTAGCCGTATTCGGCGGCCGACGCGGTGAGCCAGGACCAGAAGCTCTCGGCGAAGCTCGTGGGCACGGCGAGGTCGTAGGTCGGCGCCTCATCGACCTGCCAGATCACGCAATCGATCAGCGCGACCGGGTTCGTCGCCGCGCTCCCCGGTTTGAACACCCTTGGATTCAGGTCGAGCGAGCAGCCCTTGGCAAGCGTATCGCGCGCGCGGGGACCGGAGATGCGAAGCACCGCCTTGCCGTCGGAGAGATCGACCACCGTGGCGAGTCCTTTGAGTGCCACTCCCAGCATGGCCGGCAACGCGCGAGCCTCCTTGCTCTCGGCGACGGCGAGCCATTGGCCCGGCGCCGTGCCGATTAGCGCAATTCCGTTCTTGCTCACGCGCTTCGGTCCCATGGGCAGATCGAGCCCAGTGACCAAATGCATCTTGGCGGCAACCTCGCTCGCCTTGTTTGCGCCGGCCGAGATGACGCAAAACGCAAGACCGGCACGCTCGCCGAGGGCTACTCCGGCAACAGCGCCTTGCGCGCCGTGGCGCCCAGGCTTGAGCAGACCGGCAAAGGGCGAGCGCGGGTGCAGTCTGGTCTCAGCCATGGGTGCGCATGCCCTCCGCATCGTAGAAGACCGGCGAGGCGACGACGCATTCCACGTCGTGCCCGCGCAAAAGATCGACGGCGCGAATACGCTCGCCGATGCGCTCGCGCCCGCGGACGAGAAAGCCGATGCCGATGTCCTGGCCGAGCACCGGCGAAAAGGCGACCGAGGTGAGATAGCCCTCGTCGTTGGTGGTGATCGCCTCCGCACCAATGGGGATGAAATGTGAACCGGCGGTGAGCGATTGCGCCGGATCGACGGGCTTCGCCCCAACGACGATCGGCCGCGCCGGGTCGAGCAGGGCCGGGCGCTGCGCCAGGACCTTGCCGATGCAATCCTTGTCGGCCGCGACCATGCCTGCGAGCCCGAGGTCGCGTGCCGTAGCGTGACCGGTGATCTCAGCGCCGCTCACATGTCCCTTCTCGATGCGGAGCACATTCAGCGCCTCGGTGCCGTAGGGCGTGATGTCGAATTCGGCGCCGGCCTGCATGAGCGCGCGGATCGCGGCGTCGCCGTAGCGCGCAGGCACGGCGATCTCATAAGCCATCTCGCCTGAGAACGAGACGCGGAACAGCCGCGCCGGCACGCCGCCGCAAATAGTGAGCTCACCAGCGCCCATGCGGGGGAAGCCTTCGTTGGAGATATCGAACGGCGCATCGACGAGCTTGGCCAGCACGTCGCGCGAGCGCGGACCGGCGAGCGCATATTGGGCCCAATGATCGGACACCGAGACGAGCCTGACATCGAGCTCAGGCCACAGCACCTGACGGCAAAACTCCAAATGTTGCATGACCTTGCCGGCATTTGCGGTGGTCGTGGTCATGACGAAATGCTGCTCGCCGAGTCGTGCCGTGGTGCCGTCGTCCATGGCGAAGCCGTCCTCGCGCAGCATCAGGCCGTAGCGGGCGCGGCCAACTTTCAGCGTGGAGAATTTGTTGACGTAGACGCGGTCAAGCAGCGTCGCGGCGTCGGGCCCCTGAATGTCGATCTTGCCGAGCGTCGACACATCGCAAACGCCGACCGAGCGCCGCACCACAGCGGCCTCGCGCGCGATGCTTTGCTGCAAGGTCTCGCCTGGACGCTCGTACCATTGCGCCCTGAGCCACAGCCCGGCATCGGCGAACACCGCGCCGTTCTCCTCAGCCCAAGCGTGCGAGGGGGGCAGGCGCTTGGGGCGGAAATTCTTGCCGCGATGGTGGCCGGCGAGCGCGCCCCAGGTGACCGGCGTATAGGGCGGGCGGAAGCCTGTGGTGCCAAGTGCTGGGATCGGCGCACCAGTCAGTTCCGACAATACGCCGAGCGCCGTGACATTGGCGGTCTTGCCCTGATCGGTGCCCATGCCGAGCGTGGTGTAGCGCTTGACATGCTCGCTCGCGCCGTAGCCCTCGAGCCGCGCAAGCTCGATGTCCTTGGTGGTGACGTCGTTCTGCAAATCGACAAAGGCCGCGGCCCTCCCGCCATGCACCCACCAAAGCGGCGTGGCGGATGCCGACTCTTCGCCGCCGGCCGGCGGCATCGCCGGCACCGACGCGGCGAAACCCAAATCGCCGGCGGCTTCGGCGCCGAGCCGCGCGCCATCCTCCAGAGCCTCGGGAAGCGTCAAATGACCGGCCGCAGCGCCGGCCACCGCCATGGCTTTGGGGACAGACCCTGGAACGAAGGCGGCAAGTGCCTCCTGCCAAGCCGGCTTGCCGCCGAGATGACAGGTCAGATGCAGCGTCGGGTTCCAGCCATTGGAAACCGCGAGCAGATCGCAGCCGATTTCGGTCTCGACGCCCCTTTCGTCACGCACGATTACACTCTTGAGCTGCCGGCCGCCTCTCGCCTCCTTCACCACGGCGCCCGCGAAGATCGGCCAGGGCCCCGCACCCTTCGTCTCGATCCCTTCTTTGCGCGGATCGACGACGGCTGCGACGGCGATCCCGCAGGCGGCAAGATCGCGCGCCGTGGTCCAGCCATCATCGGAGGTGGTGAACATAACGGCCCGCGCCCCTGGCACAACAGCGAAGCGATTGAGATAGCTGCGCACCGCCGAGCCCAGCATCACGCCTGGCAGATCGTTGCCGGAGAAGGCGATGCCGCGCTCGATGGCGCCGGAAGCGAGCACGGAGCGCTTGGCCACGATGCGCCAGGAGCGCTGGCGCGGCTGATGCCCGGGCGGCACCGGCACATGATCGGCGACGCGCTGGACAGCCCCATAGGTGCCGCCGTCGTAAACGCCGAAGACCGTGGTGCGCGGCATCAGCGTGACGTTGTCGAGGCCTCGAAGCTCGGTGAGGACGGCGCGCAACCAGTCCCATGCAGGCTTCCCGTCAATGGCGAGCCGCTCCGAGAGGAGGCGCCCGCCGAGCATGAAATCCTCCTCGGCGAGGATGACGCGGGCACCTGCGCGGCCCGCGGTCAGCGCCGCCATGAGGCCCGCGGGGCCTGAGCCGATGACGAGCAGGTCGCAGTGAGCGAAGGCCTTCTCGTAATGGTCGGGGTCCGGTTCCGTCGCCGCGCGGCCAAGCCCCGCGCTTCGCCGGATCAGAGGCTCATAGACCAGCTTCCAAAATTTCCGCGGCCACATGAAGGTCTTGTAGTAGAAGCCGGCGCCGAAGAACGGGCTCATCAGCCCGTTGATCGACTGCACATCGAATTTCAGCGACGGCCAGCGGTTCTGGCTCGCAGCCTCGAGCCCCTCGTAAAGCTCAACCATGGTCGCGCGCGTATTGGGCTCGCGCCGCGCCGCGTTGCGCACCTCGACCAGCGCATTCGGCTCTTCGGCGCCGGCGCTGAAGATGCCGCGCGGCCGGTGATATTTGAACGAGCGGCCGACCAGCCGCTCGCCGTTGGCGAGGAGCGCCGAGGCCAGCGTATCGCCCGGGTGCCCGGCATAGGCTTTGCCATCGAAGGTGAAATTGAGACTGCGCGTGCGATCGATGACGCCGCCGGACGCAAGGCGGAACGGCTCCCGCTCTGGAACATCGCGCGGCGTCACCGCCGGCCTCCCTCTGGCCTCGCCGGCGCCACGCTTTCGATCTCGTGATTGCGCGTGTCGCGCACCACGCGGAGCCAGGACCGGCAGCCACCGCCGTGGTACCAGAGCTCGGCCATGGGGCCTGCCGGATTGTCGCGGATATAGGCGTATTCGAAGAACGCGGATTCGGCGTCGGGCGCCGCGGGGTCAGGACGCTTCGGGTCCGCGGCGCCGAGATAGGTGAACTCGCTCACGTCGCGCTCACCGCAATAAGGACATTTGATGCGCAATCTCGGCCTCTAATGCAGACTGGTCTGGGCACCCATGCCCTTCTCATCGAGAACCGCGCCTCTGCGATAGCGGTCGAGACGGTAGGGCACGATCAGATCGCTCGGCTCGTCCTTGGCGATGAGATGGGCGAAGGCTTCGCCGGAAGCGGGCGTCGCTTTGAAGCCGCCGTAGCACCAGCCGCAATTGAGGTAGAGGCCGGCGATGTCGGTCTTGTCGAAGATGGGCGAGCCGTCCATCGACATGTCGAGCAGCCCCGCCCAGGTCCTTAAGACGCGGAGCCGCGCGAGACTGGGGAAGAGCGCAAGGCCGCCCTCGGTCACGTCCTCGACCACCGGCAGGTTGCCGCGCTGGGCATACGAATTGTAGCCGTCGATATCGCCGCCGAACACAAGCCCGCCTTTGTCCGACTGGCTGACATAGAAATGGCCTGCGCCGAAGGTTACCACGTGATCGATCAGCGGCTTGATGCCCTCGGTGACGAAGGCCTGGATGACATGCGCCTCGATCGGCAGCCGCAATCCCGCGAGCGCACCGACGCGCGACGTGCTGCCGGCAACCGCAAGCCCAACTTTGGGTGCGCCGATATATCCGCGGGTTGTCTCGACGCCTTTGACGCGGCCCCCTTCGATGCGGAAGCCGGTGACCTCGCAATTCTCGATGATGTCGACGCCGCGCTCGTCTGCGGCGCGGGCGTAGCCCCAGACCACTGCGTCGTGGCGCACCGTGCCGCCGCGCGGCTGCATCAGCGCGCCACGTATCGGGAAGCGGGCGTTGTCGAAATCGGCGAAGGGCAGATAGTCGCGCACCTGGTCACGGTTCAGCAGCTCGGCATCGACGCCGGCAAGACGCATGGCGTTGCCGCGCCGTGCATAGGCGTTCCGCTGCGGGTCCGAGTGGAAGACGTTGAGGATGCCGCGCTGGCTCACCATGGTGTTGAAGTTGAGCTCTTGGCTCAGCCCCTCCCACAGCTTCATCGAGCGCTCGTAGAACGCGGTGTTGCCGGGCAGCAGATAATTCGAGCGGATGATGGTGGTGTTGCGCCCGATATTGCCCGAGCCGAGATAGCTCTTCTCCAGCACCGCGACATTGGTGACGCCGTGCTCTTTGGCGAGGTAATAGGCCGTGGCAAGACCGTGCCCGCCGCCGACAATGATGGCGTCGTAAGCAGGCTTTGGCTCGGCCTTCCGCCAGGCCAGCGTCCAGCCGCGATTGCCGGCGAGCCCGTTTTTCAGTAGCGCAAAGGCCGAGTAGCGCATGACCTCATCTTGACCCCGGCATTCGCCCCTTATTGACACTTAGCGACGCCTGCTTGACAATTTGCGACATGGGCAAGAAACAGGTGCAAGCGCGCGCGCAGTCGGTGGGCTTTCTGCTGGTGCCCGGCTTTGCGCTCATGTCCTACGCCGCGGCGGTCGAGCCCTTGCGCGCGGCAAATCTCATCTCGGGCACGCCCCTCTATCGCTGGTGGCACGCGGCGCCAGGCGGCAAGCCGGTCATGGCCTCGAACGGCCTCGCCATCATCCCCGATGCCGGCGCGGGCTCGGACCGCGACGTCGACATGCTGTTCGTCTGTGCCGGCGGCAATCCTGCCATCTTCAACGACAGGCACGTCTTTGCCTGGCTCCGCAAGCTCGCCCGCCGCGGCGTGACCATCGGCGGCATTTCAGGCGGACCCTACATCCTCGCGCGCGCCGGGCTTCTCGATCGCCGTCACGTGACCCTGCATTGGGAGCATCAGCCGGCCTTCAGCGAAGCCTTTCCGGACATTGCCGTCGCGCCCTCGCTGTTCGAGATCGACGGCAACCGGATCACCTGCTCAGGCGGCATCTCGGCGCTCGACATGATGGTCGCGCTGATCGAGCGCGATCATGGCCGCCAGCTTGCCGCCGCGGTCGGCGACTGGTTTCTGCACACCCATATCCGCGAGGGCATGGGCCCGCAGCGCATGGATCTGCGGTTGAGGCTCGGCATCGCCGACGAGAAGCTATTGCGCGTGCTCCGCCGCATGGAGGGCAACATCGAAGCGCCGCAGCCGCGCGCGGACCTTGCGCGCATCGCCGGCGTCTCGGTCAGGCAGCTCGAGCGCCTGTTCCGGCGCCACCTCGGCCACGGCATCCACCGGCAATATTCTTCCATGCGGCTTGAACGGGCACGGCAGCTTTTGCGGGAGACGACACTGCCGGTGCTCGACGTGGCGATCGCGACCGGCTTTTCCTCGTCGAGCCAGTTTGCCCGCGCCTATAAGCGAACCTTCGGCGAGCCGCCGAGCCGCACGCGGCTCAGCGTGTGAACC
>DATDLA010000146.1:0-5056 GCA_036519535.1 Methyloceanibacter sp. | reverse complement strand
CGCTTCACCTTCGCCTCGATCACGTCCCAGATCATGGCGGCGATGTCGGGTCCGCCGAACTGCGCCACCTGCCGGATGCCGGTCGGCGAGGTGACGTTGATCTCGGTGAGGTAGTCGCCGATCACGTCGATGCCGACGAAGATCAGCCCGCGCTTTTTCAGCTCAGGCCCGAGCCGCGCGCAGATCTCCTTGTCGCGTGGCGTGAGCGTGGCGGGTTCGGCCCTGCCGCCGACATGGAGATTGGAGCGCGTCTCGTCGGGCGCCGGCACGCGGTTGATGGCGCCGGCGATCTCGCCGTCGACCAGGATGATGCGCTTGTCGCCGCCACGCACTTCGGGGAGATAGCGCTGCACCATGATCGGCTCGCGGAACGTCATGCCGAGCAGCTCGATCAGCGAATTGAGATTGGTGTCGCCCGGCGGAACGTGGAACACGGCGGCGCCGCCATTGCCGTAGAGCGGCTTCACCACGATGTCCTTGTGCTTGTCGCGGAACGCCTTGATGGCGTCGGGCGAGCGGGTGACGAGGGTCGGCGGCATCAGATCGAGAAAGTCGAGCACGAACACTTTCTCCGGCGCGTTGCGCACGGCGGCGGGATTGTTCACCACCAGCGTCTTGGGGTGGATGCGCTCCAAGAGATGCGTGGTGGTGATGTACGCCATGTCAAAAGGCGGGTCCTGGCGGAGATGCACCACGTCGAACTTTGACAGGTCCTCCTCGCGCTGATGCGCAAGGCGGTAATGGTCGCCTGGCTTGTCCTCCACGGTCAGGCTGTGGCCGAGCGCGATGACCTTGCCGTCGCGGAGCGAGAGATTGTTCGGCGTGTAATAGAACACGTCGTGGCCGCGCCATTGCGCTTCGAGCAGGAGCGCGAAGGTCGAATCGCCCCTGATATCGATGCGCTCGATCGGGTCCATCTGGAAGGCGACTTTGAGGGCCATGGCGCATCCTTATAGTCGGAGTTTCACTACAAACTCTACAAAGCTCGTCATGCCCGGACTTGATCCGGGCATCCATGCCGTGAGGTCTCAGCGCAACTGGAGTGGATTGCCGGGTCAAGCCCGGCAATGACGAGTCCTTGGTTAAACCGGAAAGGCGTTTTCGATGTATTGAGGCCAAGCCCAGGGCGCCGCCAGCGCCACGTCGAAGGCGATGTCGTGGCCGGCAAAAGTCCGGTGCCCGGCGAGCCAATATTGCGCGGCGCGGACGATGCGCCGCCGCGCGCGTGTGGGCAGCGACCAGCCGGCCTCATCGAATGTCTTGCGCTGCTTCACCTCGACAAAGGCGAGCCGCTTGCCTTTGAGCGCCACGAGATCGATCTCGCCCACCGGGGTCTTGTAGCGCCGGGCGATGATGCGGTGTCCTTTGAGGCGAAGCAGAAGCGCGGGGATGGTTTCGGCGAACAGCCCGTGACGGTAAGCCCTGACCCGCTTCTCGCTCACGGCCGATCGCTGCCTTTGCGCTCGAGCGCTAAGCCAAGCTCGTAGACGCGGGCGCGCCTGAGCTTGAATTTGTCGGCAACGCTGCGCACGGCGTCGCGGAAGCTTTCTTGCTTCAAGGCCTGCTCGAGGCTAGCCACGATCGCCTCGTCGCCGACGACACCTTCATCGGGATTTGGCGGTCCGACCAGCACCACGAACTCCCCCTTGAGCTCTGTCGAGTCGAACGCCGCGGCAAGCTCGGCGGGCGTGCCGCGCGCCACACTTTCATGCAGCTTGGTGAGCTCCTTGGCGATTGCCGCCTCTCGCGCACCGAAGATCTGTGCCATGTCGGCGAGAGCCGCGTGAAGCCGCGACGCGGTCTCGTAGAAGATCAACGTGGCAGGCACTGGCTTCAGTCCGTCCAGCCGCTTCCGCCTTTGGCCTCCCTTCGGCGGCAGAAAGCCGGCAAACAGGAAGGTGTCGGTCGGGAGCCCCGCGCTGGTCAGCGCCGCGAGCGCGGCGGACGGCCCCGGCACGCTGGTCACCTGAAGCCCAGCCTCCAAAGCTTCGCGCACGAGCTTGTAGCCCGGATCAGAGATGAGCGGCGTGCCGGCATCGGAGATCAGCGCCACCGAGAAGCCTGCCCTGATGCGCGCGAGCAGCCGCGGGCGCTCCTTCGCAGCGTTGTGCTCGTGATAGGGGGTGAGCTCAGCCCTGATGCCGAAATGAGAGAGGAGCTTCCGGCTATGTCGCGTGTCCTCAGCCGCGATCAGATCGGCGCGGGCGAGCACAACGAGAGCCCGGAGCGAGATGTCGGCGAGATTGCCGATCGGCGTCGCCACGAGATAGAGGCCTGGCTGAAGCGGCCGCTCCATCTCGTCGGCGAGCGCGGCAGTCGCGCGCTCAAGCAGCCGGCGCGATGCGTCTTGGTCGTTTTGCTTCCGATCCTGCACGCATGCGCTTATAGCGCGGGCGCTGCTCGCGGCGAACTGCCTAAAGTGCAGGCTTGAGCGCCGCTATGCCTGGAGAGGCGCCATGCTATAGTGGCGCTTCGCGCCCATCACGAATGAGCCATAGTTGCGGTCGAAATTTTGTCCAAAGGGCGGACGGCGGCGATTTTGCAGAGCCGATGGACCAAGGTAGGCTTGCGTCTGCCGCTCGGGGACACAAGGCCTCGCGAAAGCCTCGCGCTTCGCTTGCCTTGAAGCGAAGGGGTCATGCGACTTCCATACCGGATTGGTTTGACGCTTCGCGCCGCGAAGGTTCTGCTCGCGGGCTTCGCCGTTGCGATCCTGCTCGCCGCTTGCGGCGGCGGCAGCGGCCCGGGGCCTATTGCGCCGGGTCTGACCGGCTCGACCGGCGCGGTGAAGGTCGCGCTGCTCCTGCCGCTCACCGGCCCGGGCAACACGCCCTCCGTCGCCAAGGCTCTGAAGCAGGCGGCCGAGCTCGCGCTGTTCGATTTCGACAATCCGTCGGTCTCGCTCGTGCCGAAAGACACCAAGGGCACGCCTGACGGTGCGCAAGCGGCCGCGCAGAGCGCGATCCAGGACGGCGCCGAGCTGATCATCGGCCCGCTCTTCGCCCAGGAGGTTGCCGGCGCCGCACCGGTGGCGCGCCAGTCGAACATCCCCATGATCGCCTTTTCCAGCGATCAGAAGGTCGCCGGTGGCGGCGTCTATCTCTTGAGCTTCCTCGCCGGGCGCGACGTCCCACGCATCGTTTCCTACGCGCTCGCCCGTGGCAAACGCAATTTTGTGCTGCTGATCCCGCAGTCGCCTTACGGCAGGCTGGCTGAGGAAGCGTTCGCCAAGAGCATCGGGCGCGCCGGAGGTCAGTCGGTGGTGCGCGCCACCTTTCCGTCCAACGACGCCAACGCCATGCTCGGCCCGGTGCGGCAGGTGGCAAACGCCATGAAGGCAGGGCAGGTCGATGCGCTGTTCTTGCCCGCTGGACCTGAAGACCTCCAATCGCTGGCGCCGCTGCTCGCGTCCAACGGCGTCACGAGCAAAGGCCTGCAATTCCTCGGCACCGGCCAATGGGACTATCCCTCGATCGGCAGGGAGGCGGCGTTGGTTGGCGGCTGGTTCCCGGCCCCGGACCCGAAAGGCTGGAGCGAATTCGTCGGGAAATACGCCAAGACCTATGGCTCGATGCCGCCGCGCATCGCGAGCCTCGCTTATGACGCCGTGAGCCTCGCCGTGTCGCTGTCGCCAAATCCGCCAGGGCAGCGCTACACGACGGCGACCCTCACCAGGGGAAGCGGCTTTGCCGGCGTAGACGGGCTGTTCCGGCTGCTGCCCGATGGCACATCCGAGCGCGGGCTCGCCATTCTCGAAGTGCGCGAATACGGACCTCAGGTGATGGAGCCTGCGCCGAACAGCTTCACTAGCGCGCAATATTAAGCGGCGAGCTCGACGATCAGTCTGTCGAGCACGAGGCGTCCGGTGTCGGTCGCCCGCAACCGGTCGTGGCTTCGCTTGACCAGTCCTTGCGCCTCGAGCTGCTGCAGCCGCGCAGCGTCGAGCCTGCGTCCATCGATGGCGGCGAGCCGCTTCACATCGATGCCTTCGGCGAGGCGCAAGCCCATCAGAAGATATTCGTCGGCCGAGTCGTGCGGGCTCAAGCGCTCGTCCTGCTCGATGCCGTGGCCGGAGGCGGCGACCGCTTCGAGCCAGGCTTCCGGCGATTTGCGGACGGCGATGGCATGTTTGGCGTCCTCTCGCGTGATGCGGCTATGGGCGCCTGGGCCCACGCCGGCATAGTCGTGGCCGCACCAGTAGAGGAGATTGTGCCGCGACTCGGCTCCAGGCCGCGCGTGGTTCGACACTTCGTAGGAGGGGAGGCCAGCGGAATCGCAAAGCTCCTGCGTGAGCAGATAGAAGGCTTCGGCCTTTTCGCCGTCTGGAATGGTCAGAGCGCCGGAAGCATGGAGCGCGGCGAACGGCGTGCCTGGCTCGATGGTGAGCTGATAGAGCGAGAGATGATCCTGCGCATGTTCAAGCGCGCGGGCGAGCTCGTCACGCCAGGCCGGCAAAGTCTGGCCCTGCCGCGCATAGATCAGGTCGAACGACACGCGCTCGAAATTGCGCTTGGCGATGGAGAGCGCCGCCAAAGCCTCCGCAGCCGTATGCATGCGGCCAAGCGATTTGAGGCTTGCATCGTCGAGCGACTGCACGCCAAGCGACACGCGGTTGACGCCTGCCGCCCGGTAGCCGGCGAAGCGCCCGGCCTCGACGCTGGTGGGATTGGCTTCGAGCGTGATTTCGGCATCAACGGCGATGGTCCAAAGTTCGGCGATGCGATCGAGAATCGCGCCCACGGTCTCAGGCGCCATCAGCGACGGCGTGCCGCCGCCGAAGAAAATGCTGCTGACGTTCCGTCCCTGCGCCAGTGAGGCGAAATGGTGGAGCTCGCGAAGATACGCCGCAACGAAGTTGGCCTGGTCGATGCCGCCGTACCGGACATGCGAGTTGAAGTCGCAATAGGGGCATTTGGCGAGGCAGAACGGCCAATGCACATAGACCCCGAACGGCTCAGTCATCGTCATAGGCGGCCAGCATAAGCTTCTCGAAGGCGCGGGCGCGGTGCGAGATCGCATCCTTCAGGCTCGGCTCCATCTCGCCGAAAGTTTCCTT
>DATDLA010000145.1:0-3319 GCA_036519535.1 Methyloceanibacter sp. | reverse complement strand
GCTCATTTGCTCGCCCCACGCGGCTCAATTGGAAAATCGAACACCGTGTCGGGGAACGGCTCGTTTTCGAGCGTGAAGTGCCACCATTCCTTCGGATAGTTCTTGAAGCGGTGCCGACTCATGGCCGCGAGCAACATCTCGCGGTTGGCCCGCTGCTCCTCCGTGAGATTCGAGACGCGAGTGTTGGCCTTCGGGTCGAAGCAGTCGAAGGCCGTGCCCATGTCGATGCTGGCGTCGGGAGCGCGCTCACCCTCCGCGCCCGTACAGGGCGTGGCGGCGCCCGACGGTGGGGCCGCTGGCTCGGCCGGTGGATTGACCGGGACGACGGTGAGATCGACTGTGGCGCCCCGGGAATGACCTGATACGAGCGCAATATAGTCCGGGAACAGCGCGCTCTTGGGAAGCCCCGGGTAGTATGTGGACTTCGCCTTAGGATCGTCGGGGAGCTTTGCCCAGGCGACGAAGGCCTTCACCGCGCGGCCTGGGCGGTAGCAGTCATAGACCTTGAGCGAGAGTTGCTTCTCCTTGAGCTCCGCCTGGGCCGCCTTCAGCGCCTCCGCGGCCTCGCTCACCAGCACGCATTCCGGCGCTTCGTAGCCCGGCACCGTCCTGCCCACGAAGTTGTTGGAGCTCGCATAGCGCATGTCCTGGAGGATGGTGGGGTCGACGTCGCGCAAATACACGAAGTCCTTCGGCATCCCTTCGGCCTTGCAGGGCGCTGCTGCAAACGTCCCGCCCATCAGACAGATGAGGCAGAAGCCCAGAAGAGAAGAACTAACCCGGCTGGTGTGATCCATCGACTCTATTGCGCATCAACGCGGAGCTCGTTCAGCGCGGTGTCGGAATATTTCCATCCCGGATAAACCGAGCGGATGACGAGCTGCACCCATTTGACCTTGACCGGCCGGCTCAGCGCCACGTGCTGCTCGCCCGGTTGATCGGTGAGCGTCGTCTCCAAGCTGTCCCCATTCGAGAAATGGAGCTCAACGCCTTTTATGCGGCTGTTCTTGCCGAAGATGTCGGCGTTCTTGGCGTAGCCGTTGCGAAGGGTAAGGCCGCGCACGAGCCGCGGCGCGTCGAACTCGACCACCACGAAATCGCCGGTGCCCTGTCCGCCGCTTCCCTCGACCCAGGCGGTATTGTCGTTGCCGTCGAGGAGATTTCGCGCGCCGTAGTTCGACCCATGCGCTGGCGCTAGAGCCGAGCTGACGCAGAACGTCGCGTTCCCCGAGCGGCTGCAATTCTCCCGCGGCGAGCGCGGCCGCGCGGTTTCCATCGGGGCAGGATCGGGAAGTCGCGCCAGTTTCGGCTCCGGCTGCGTTGGCGGTGCCACCTCCGCTTTTGGCATGGGTTGCGGCGTTGGCTTGGGCACCGATGAGGCAGCAGCGGCCTGGGGGCCCGATTCTTCACCGAAGCTGAAGTCGCCAAGCACCTCGTCGTAATAGGCTGGCGTCTGGCTGCGACCGGCGCTCGCGGCAAGTTCATGCACGCGGCGGCGCGTCTCGCGCGCAAGCTCTGGCAGGTTCAAGCCGCCTTGGGCGAGAAGCGGCACGAAGGTGCGCGTAAAGACTGAGTTGGGCTCGGGATCGGCGTCGCTCAGGCGGTCGAGCGCGGCTTCGCCGGCGCCCGCCGAATACATGATGAAGGTCCCTTGCGGGGGTACCACCAGTGCAAGCCCGCGTGCGCCGCCGACGCTGCGGCCAGTCTTGATGGCGAAGGGATTGTCGCGGCAGGCATCGATCACCAGGATAGTGACCCGGGTCTTTCGCTCGCGCAGACCGTCGAGCACGACGTTGAGCGAGATCGCCTCCGATTTGAGGAATTCCTCATTGCCGGATGTGGCTTCTGGGATGTCGATGGGAAGGAGGTAGTTCGCGCCGGCGATCTCGACGCCATGGCCCGCGAAATAGAACAGCGCCACGTCGCCGGGCTCGATGCGATTCAAGAAGTCCTGCAATTTTCGATTGGTTTCGGTGCGGGAGATGTTCACGCCCGAGTCTACGTCGAAGCCGAGCTTAGACAGCGAGGCGGCCATGGTGCGCGCATCGGCGGCGGCCTTCTGCAGCACCGGCACGCTGCTATAGGCGTCGTTGCCGATGACGAGCGCGACGCGCTGATCGGCAAGAGCGGGCGCGGCGACCACGAGGCACATTAGAAGCGCCAAGAGACGAAGCATGAAGCAGCCTTCACCACCAGACTTGACTTGACGACGCTCAAGCTACCGCGACTGGCGTGAAGCGAGGATAAAAAAACTCCCCGCTTTATCGGCGGGGAGTGGAGTGTTTGGGGGACTGACATGACTGGCCGAAGCCAGTCGGTGTCGGACCATTAGCAGGGAACTGCCGGCGTCCTTACGGCATGAGCGGCTGAATCTACCGGCGTCATTTAATCGCCTGCCACAACTACACATGGCGGCCGTAAGTTCGGATGTCCTGTCTAGCGCAACTTGGCTCTGGCCACAAGCAAAACCACCGTTGCGCAAGTGTCACGGTCAAGCACAAATTTTGCCGTTTAGCAGAGCCGAATCGACGGTTTTCCGCGCTTCTCAGGTCTTGCTGAAGTCAGGCGCGGGACGCGTCTCGGCCCTGGCGATGATCACGTCTTCGAGCGGCGGCTCGAGCGGCCTCTGTCCTTCGATTCCGGTCTCGATCAGCACGTCGACCGGACCGCCGGTCATGATCAGATGCTCCACCGTGTCGCGGCGGATGAGGATGAGCTTGCGGTGCGCATCGACCGACGCCATCTCCACCACGCCAAGCCGGCGGTCGCGCCCGCGCAGTAGGCTCGTACCGCTCCGCCCCGTGAGCACGAAGGTCTTGAACGCCCAGGCGGTGAGGGCGATAAGCGCGAACGCGAACAGGAAGGCGGCGACGCCAAGAACGATGCTGTCGGTGTCAGTCGTGGAAGGCATTTCGGGTTCCTGAGCGTCAGCGTCAGCGACTGATGGCTGGCCGCCAAGGCTTGTTGGCCGCCCCCTAATAAACCGTTAACCAAGGTACCAATATGACGCCGGAAGGCTCCCTTGGCCTGCAAGCGAGGCGGCCCTGGACGCGCCGCGAGGCAGGGCGGGCGAGGCCGCAATCCACAAAAAAAATCGCCGGTCCTGTCATGGATTTGCACCTTCGTGCTGTAACAACGCGCCACATCACAATGTGCGGCGCGAACGCAAATCGAATCGGGTAGTTTGGAGGCATGACCGACATCGACGCGCCTTCGCGATACGCCGAGCCAGCCGCAGATCAGTCCGGCCGCGGCGGCAATGTCGCCCTCGTCGTGGCGCTCGCGCTCGGTCTTGCCGTGGCCGCCGTCGGCCTTGCCA
>DATDLA010000144.1:0-5476 GCA_036519535.1 Methyloceanibacter sp. | reverse complement strand
ATCGAGCAGCAGTACCGAATGCGGATGCTGGTCGATGCCGTCGGTGAGCAGGCCGCCCTGGTCGAAACCCACATAGCCGGGCGGTGCACCAATCAGCCGCGACACGGTGTGGCGCTCCATGTACTCGCTCATGTCGAAGCGGAGCAGCTCGACGCCGAGCAGCAGCGCAAGCTGGCGTGCCACCTCGGTCTTGCCGACGCCGGTGGGCCCGGAGAACATGTAGCAGCCGATCGGCTTCTCGGGCTCGCGCAAGCCGGCGCGGCTGAGCTTGATCGCGGCGGCAAGCGCCTCGATCGCCCGATCCTGGCCGAACACCACCCGCTTCAGATCCTGATCGATGGCGCGCAGCACCTCGGCGTCGGACTTCGACACTGTCTTCGGCGGGATGCGTGCCATGGTGGCAATGGTCGACTCCACCTCCTTGACGCCGATGATCTTGCGCCGCTGCCGCTCGGGCAGCAGCATCTGCGAGGCGCCGGTCTCGTCGATCACGTCGATGGCCTTGTCGGGCAGCTTGCGGTCGTGAATGTATTTGGCCGACAGCTCGACCGCGGACTTGATCGCCTGCCGCGTGTAGCGAACCCGGTGGAAATCCTCGAAATAGGGTTTAAGCCCTTTCAGGATCTCGATGGCATCGGGCACTGACGGCTCGTTCACATCGATCTTCTGGAACCGGCGCACCAGCGCCCGGTCCTTCTCGAAATGCTGCCGGTACTCCTTATAGGTGGTCGAGCCGATGCAGCGGAGCGTGCCTGACTGCAGCGCCGGCTTGAGCAGGTTCGAGGCGTCCATGGCCCCGCCGGACGTGGCGCCGGCGCCGATCACCGTATGGATCTCGTCGATGAACATGATGGCGCCGGGATAGGCCTCGATCTCGCGCATCACGGCCTTCAGCCGCTCCTCGAAATCGCCGCGGTAGCGGGTACCGGCGAGGAGCGCGCCCATGTCGAGCTGGAAAATGGTGGATTCGGCGAGCACCTCCGGCACGTCACCCATGACGATGCGGCGCGCGAGGCCCTCGGCAATGGCGGTCTTGCCGACGCCGGGGTCGCCCACGAATAGCGGGTTGTTCTTCTGCCGCCGGCAGAGCACCTGGATGGTGCGGTGGATCTCAGGCCCGCGGCCGATCAGAGGATCGATACGGCCGGCCCGCGCCTTCTGGTTCAGGTTGATGCAATAAACCTCGAGCGCATCGGCGCCGCGCTTCTTTTCGTCGCTGCCCTCGACCGTCGCGGCATCGTCTTCCACGCCGCGCACGGTGCGCGGCTCGGACATGCCGGCGCGCTTGGCGATGCCGTGGCTGATGTAGTTCACCGCGTCGAAGCGGGTCATGTGCTGCTCTTGCAGGAAGAAGGCGGCGTGGCTCTCACGCTCGGCGAAGATCGCCACCAGCACGTTGGCACCGGTCACCTCCTCGCGGCCCGAGGATTGCACATGGGCGACGGCGCGGTGGATCACGCGCTGGAAGCCCGCGGTCGGCTGGGCGTCGTTGTGCGAATCGAGCACGAGGCCAGCAAGCTCGTTGTCGAGATATCCGGTGAGCTTGTCCCGCAGCAGGTCGAGATCGACGTCGCAGGCGCGCATCACCGCCGCGGCGTCGCGGTCATCGAGGAGCGATAGCAGCAGATGCTCGAGCGTCGCATATTCGTGACTGCGCTCGTTGGCGTATTGCAGGGCGCGCCGTAAGGCCTGTTCCAGACTGGACGAGAAGGAAGCCACCTAAACCCTCACTCTTTCTCCATGGTGCATTGCAGCGGGTGCTCATGCTGACGGGCGAAGCTCGTCACCTGGGCTACTTTAGTCTCAGCCACCTCATATGTGTAGACTCCACAAATGCCGACGCCCTTCTGATGGACGTGCAGCATAATCCGAGTCGCCTCCTCCGGCGCCTTGTTGAAAAAGCGCTCAAGGATGTACACGACGAAATCCATCGGCGTGTAGTCGTCGTTCAGAAGCAGCACCTTGTACAGGCTCGGCCGCTTCGTCTTCGGACGCGTCTTGGTGATGATATGAGTGCCGGTGTCGCCGCCCCGGCGAGTGTCGCCGTTCCGCGCCATCGTCAACCCCTATGTGGCGTCTCGTTCGTCATCTGCCAAGACGTTATCCTGATCCATTCTAGCGGCATCATGCAAGAAGCAGCAAATGCGCGCGCCCGATGCTCCATAACATTGCTCCATAACATAGTGCCGATTGCTGTCGGGAAAACGGCAAAAAAAAAGACCCGGGAAACAATCCCGGGTCTTTTCGATGGACCAGGTGGAGTCTGGCAGGTGCCGTTAGGAGACCTTCTTGGTGAAAGCGGTCTCGACCGGCTTGTAGGCGTCGCGAGCGAGGCCCGCATACATCTCGCCGATCTTGGACATCTCGGCCATGTAAGTGTCATACGCCTTCTTCGCATACTGAGATTGAATCTCGACGGCCTGCTCTACCGACTTGGCGCCGATCAGCTGCTCGAATGCGCGAGTATGGTCCTCGAACGCCTTCTTGGAATAATCGGTCACCTCGGCGGCGATGGCCTGGAAGCCCTTGTTCATCTCTCCGAACGACTTAACCGCCGCATCGAAGCCGTCTTTACCCACTTTTTGAAACTCTTCGAAACCTTTGAGCATCATGAGCCCTCTCTGAAAGAAAACCATTCCTAGCGTGGCGAGCCATATATATGCATTGCACAATAAACGGTCAACAAAAATTTTTGCACTGCACAATAATATTGGTTTGGGGCCCTTAACGCTTTGGCAATCGTCGGATTTTAGCCTTCTTCCGAACCCAGTCGCGCCAGCAAGTTGCGACAAAGCTCGTGTCACTTGGGTGGCGTTTGGGAAGATTCGAAAAGACGGGGGCGAGGCCATACGGCCTTCGAGGACGGGGTGGAGTTCCGGCAGCGCATTCTTTGGATAAAGCCACGCCCGCGCGCATGGCGTTCGCTTGCCCTCATGCTCGCGCTTGCAATGGCGGTGCCTTCAACCGAAGCACTTGCCAGGCCAAAGGCCCGATCGAGCGGCAGCGCGATTGCCGCAGCGATCGTGGTCGACATGAATTCGGGCCGCATCCTGCGAGAGCAGGCCTCCACCATCCCGCGGGCGCCGGCGTCGCTCACCAAGATGATGACGCTCTACGTCCTCTTCTCGTATATGCACGCGGGCGCCGTCAGCCCTGATTCGGAGCTGGTGGTGACCCCCTACGCGGCGAGCCAGGCACCGACCAAGCTCAACCTGAAGCCGGGTGCGACCATTCGCGCCGCCGATGCCGTCAACGCCCTCGTCACCCTTTCCGCCAACGACGCCGCGGTGACCATCGCCGAGAACCTCGCCGGCACGGAAGCGAACTTCGCCCGGGTGATGACCAGGAAGGCGCAGGAGCTCGGCATGATGTCCACGCTGTTCCGCAATGCCTCGGGCCTGCCCAATGACGAGCAGGTGACCACGGCGCGGGACATGGCGGTCCTGGCGCAGCACCTGATCCGCGACTTCCCGGAATATTACGGCTGCTTCCAGACGAAATATTTTGCCTATCACGGCCGCCGCTACCGCAACCACAATCGCCTGTTGTTCGGCTACAAGGGCATCGACGGCATCAAGACCGGCTACACCAGGGCCGCTGGCTTCAATCTGACCGCTTCGGTGCGGCGCGACGACAAGCATCTGGTGGCGGTGGTGCTTGGCGGCAGAACCGGCGGCCAGCGCGATGCCGCCATGCGGGCCCTGCTCGACCAGTCCTTCCCCAAGGCCGTCGCCGCCAAATCCAGGCCTGTCCTGACCGCGCCTCTGGTGGCAAGCCTCGAAACGCCGGCCCCTCCGGCGCCCCCGCCGCCGGTCGCTAAGAAGCGGGTCTTTGCGCTGGCTTCGGCGGCTCCAACAGCCGAACCGGTAAGCCTCGGCGAGGGCGATGCGCCAACGGCCGCCAAGCTCGCCCCCGCTCCTGCAGAATCTGTGGTCCCCAGCGCCGGCCCCTACCATGTGCAGGTCGGCGCCTTCACCTCGCAGGCCGAGGCGGAGAGCCGGCTCGGCGAGGTTCAGGGCCGCGCGAGCTCGGTCCTCGACGGCCACCAGCCACTCGCGGTTGCCTTTCAAAAGGACGACGCGCAGTGGTATCGGGCGCGCTTTGCCGGCTTCTCGCAGGATAGTGCGAAAAGCACCTGCGCTCAATTGAAGCGCATGTCCTTCGACTGCGTGGTGATGCGCGCCAACTAGTTTGACCCTGGCTGCGTGTCGTTAGTCCGGCGTTAGTCGCGGTGCAGCCACTCGCGCATGCGGGCTTCGCGCTCGTCCCACCACTTTCCGGCATCCTCGTCATCTTCCTCGGCGTTGCTGCCGGGTGACGCGGAATAGACCAGACGCCCGTCGAGGTAGGTGGCCAGCACCTTCGTGTCCTCGATGGTCTCGGGATCAACCGAGAGAACGTCGCGGTCGAGCACGACGAGATCGGCGCGTTTGCCGACTTCAAGGCTGCCGGTCGTCTTGTCCTGCTTCATGGTGAAGGCCGCATTGATGGTATAGGCGTCGATCGCAGTCTCTAGCGGAATCCGCTCGTCAATATTGAGCGGCCGCTGGCCCTTGCCGCCGGCCCGCGTGACGGCGGTTTGAAAGGCGCGGAAGGGGTTGTAGGAGGAAATATCCCAGTCGCTGCCCCCGATGATGGTCGCGCCAGCTCGATGCAGGCTGCCTGTGGGATAAACATACTTGTAGCGCTCAAGACCGAGATAAGGCTCGGGCGGGCCTTCGGTGGCAGGCTCGCGCTTGGCCCATTCGAGTTGCATGTCCGCGATCACGCCGAGCTCCTTGAAACGCGGGAAGTCGGCAGGTCGACGAGCCGCAGATGGGCGATCTGGTGGCGGTTGTCCTTGTCGCCGTTCGCGGCGCGAGCTGCGGCAAAGGCATCGAGGCTCGCGCGAACTGCGCGGTCGCCGATGGCGTGGACGTGGACCGCGAGACCTGCAGCGTCGAGCTTCTGCACCAGCCGGGCGAAGCGCTGCGGATCGAAATAAAGCTCGCCGGAATGCTTGGTGGGTTTGCCGTTCTCGTCGAGATAGGGCTTTAGCAGCGCCGCCGTCTGCGCCGGGTATTCTATGACCCCGTCGGCAAAGACTTTGACTACACCGGCGCGAAGGAAGTCAGAATCGACGTCGCCGTCCTCGCTGACCTTCACAAGACGCGCCACGGCCTCGTCGCTGTCGTTGCTCGCCGGTCTAAGCAAGGCGTTGGGATCAGCCAGATAGATTGCCATTCTGACCCGCATGGGGAGCCTGCCGGTGTCGTACAGCATCCGCCACACCTTCTCTTCGGCTGGCGTCACGCGTCCATCAGCGAAGTGATGCCATAGGCGGACATCCTCTTCAGCCGCCTTTTCCTCCAGCGACGGCGACGGAATCTTCTCATCCACAAAGATCGAGGCGCTGTCGGCAAAGTAGCCGGTCGGCGCGCCCTTAGCGTCGCGGGCGATCTTGCCTCCCGGTATGTCCGGCGTTTCAGCAGTCACC